>JBILYQ010000002.1:0-23722 GCA_044377655.1 Flavobacterium sp. | reverse complement strand
AATTCAAAAATTTGTCGACGAACTTCAACTAGTTAACAATATGGAAAAACTAAAAGAAAGCGAAGTTTTCTAAAAAAGTAAATAGCCATTAGCCAAAAGGCAATAGTTAAAACCACATTTATTCATCTATTTGTGGTTTTTTTTTTAATCAAATGATTAGTGGCTTTTTAGTAATAGCATAGCAGGGCTAAATAATGATTTTTTTATTTTTCGAACTCTTTTTCATAGCGAACTCTGCAAAAATTTAGCGAACTTTACAAATAAACAAACTACAATGACAACACATCAACTAATTGACCAAATCAAAACCAAAAAATCCTTTCTCTGCATCGGACTTGATGTTGATTTGGCCAAAATACCACAGCATTTACTTGAACTCGAAGATCCGATTTTTGAATTTAATAAAGCCATCATTGACTCTACTCACGATTTGTGTGTTTCCTATAAACCAAATACCGCTTTCTACGAAGCATATGGCATAAAAGGTTGGCAATCGCTTCAGAAAACCATCAATTACATCAACGAAAAGTATCCTGAAATTTTCACCATAGCTGATGCAAAAAGAGGCGATATTGGGAATACGTCTTCCATGTATGCCAAGGCTTTTTTTGAAGATTTGAATTTTGACAGCATAACCGTTGCGCCATATATGGGAAAAGATTCGGTGGAACCTTTTTTAGCTTTCGAAAATAAACACACCATTATGTTGGCCTTAACTTCTAACGAAGGTGCATTCGATTTTCAGACTTTGAATGTCAACGGAGAAGAATTGTACAAACGCGTTTTGGAAACTTCTAAAACTTGGAAAAATTCTCAAAATCTGATGTATGTTGTTGGTGCTACAAAAGCCGAATATTTCACAGAAATTCGCAAGATTGTTCCTGATAGTTTCTTGCTTGTTCCTGGTGTTGGCGTACAAGGTGGAAGTCTTTCAGATGTTTGCCAATACGGAATGAATGCGGAGGTTGGTTTGTTAATTAATTCTTCACGAGCAATAATTTATGCTTCCAATGGAACTGATTTTGCCGAAAAAGCCAGAACTGAAGCACTAAAAATGCAACAAGAAATGGCAGGAATTTTAAAGACTTCTATTCTTTAATAAATCTATAAGATTGAATACCTGAGTTTGCATCTATTTTCAAAAGGTAAATTCCGTTTTGATACTTAGATACATCTAAAATAGTTTCCTCAGCATTTAAAATATAGCTATCTAATTCTTGACCTAAAATAGAGTATATTGTTACTTGATTTCCAATTTGATTTCTCGGAATTTTAAGACTTAGTTTGTCTTTAGCAGGGTTAGGAAATATAAGTAAATCTTTTGGTTTTATAGCATTTGAGGTAGCTAAAGGACCTTGTTGATAGATTCTAACATAATCAACTTCCATTGCAGATTGAACAAAATTTGTTGCAATATTCGACTCAATAGCCACATTTAGTAATAGGTATTGCTCGGCATCAAAAGGCCAAGTACTTGCGTTTTTTACTGCGGGATTATAGACATAGTGAACCACATTATCTACACTGAAAATCATACTTGTAGCTGACCATTCAAGTGAATATATATGAAATTGAGTGGAAGCTGTTGAAATTGTTCGTCCTCCAAGGTTTACAGTATTCCCAGAACTCGAAGGGGTATGCATTGCACTTTGAACATAATTTTGATTGGTTCCCCAATGTTCCATAATATCAATTTCGCCACAAGCGGGCCAACTAACAGTTCCATAGGTACTAGTCCAATAAGAACCTGTTTCAATAATATTTTTTCCAAGCATCCAAATGGCTGGCCAAGTTCCAGAACCTGTTGCTAATTTAGCGCGAACTTCTACTCGTCCATATTTAAATGCAAATTTTGAATTTAATCGTGCAGAAGTATATTGTTTTGTTATGCCTTGTTGTGTAAAAGTTTCTTTTTTTGCAACTATATTTAATATTCCATTTATTATGTTTGAATTTACTTGTCTATTGGTGTAATGTTGTCGCTCACCGTTATACCAGCTATTTCCATTTGGGAGTTGGGTTTGAGGAAACCATTTTGTGCTATTTATAGTGCCATTTCCGTCAAATTCGTCACTCCAAACTAAGTTGTTGTAAGGTGTTCCGGTTCCAGAATATAAAAAATCATCTATGTAAGCAACGACTTGAGAAGTGTTATTTTCACCATTTACTTGAAGTACAACTCTATTAAAATCAGATCGGTACAATGGATTTGCTGAAGTAGGATCTAAATTTATATAAGCATCAGTCGCAAAATTAAAAGTTATCGTTTGCCATTGATTCAATACAATTGGTTTTTTAATTTCACATTGCGTTGACCAAGGAGAAACCAGCGAATTATTTTGAAGCTTAAGTGAAATTTGATTTATTTGATTTCCTGTAATTCCGTTAGAAGGTACATATATTTTCAAAGAAAATACACTACTAGACACCAAATTATAATTGAATCCTGCGCCAAATTGAGTGTTTGCATATAGTCCACCAATATCCGAATATTTTAATACTTTTGAAGAGGTATTTATTCCAGTTTGATAGGGATTTGTATAATTGGTATCCATTCCGCAGTCATCACCAAACCAACTAGTTATTGTACTATTGCCTTCAAAGTCGTCTTGTGAAATTTGAACTTGTGAATAAAACAGTGAAGATGAAAATAGTATTAAAAATAATATATAATTCCGCATTTAGAATGGTTGAGCTTGATTATTATGGATAAACAAATATAATGTCCAATACTGCTAATGAAATTTAAAACACCTATATAAAAACTATACACTCTTGAATTTAATTGTTTAAAAAGCAATAAATTTACATTTTTATATAATTAGGTATATGACTAAGAAATTGGTAGACCAAATAGGAATTGAACATGTTTTTGAATCATCGCCAACGCGAATAATTTCTCTTGTTCCTTCCCAAACGGAATTACTCTTTGATTTAGGTCAGGAATCCAAAATCGTTGGGATTACTAAATTCTGCGTGCATCCTTTTCATTTTAAATCCACCAAAAAGATAATTGGCGGTACCAAAAAAGTGCATTTTGAAAAAATCAGATTATTGCAGCCTGATGTAATCATAGCTAACAAAGAAGAAAACACTAAAGCAATTGTTGAAGAATTGAGCAAAATTTGCCCTGTTTGGGTTACTGATATTGTCACTGTGGAAGATAATCTTCAGATGATTATTGATTTCGGAAAACTATTGGATTGTAGAACGGAAGCGCAAAAATGGATTGACAAAATCGAATTTGCCTATCGCGATTTTCAGCAGTTTATAAAAGACAAACCCATAAAGAAAGTGGCCTATTTTATTTGGGCTAACCCATATATGGTTGCAGGAAACGATACATTTATTAACGAAATGCTGAAGCTCAATAATTTCCAAAACATCTATCAAGACAAAGGACGATACCCTGAAATTGAAATCAAGAAAATGCGTTTGGAAGGCGATCCCGATTGTGTGTTTCTCTCTTCTGAACCTTTTCCTTTTACCGATGAACATGCTTTTGAAATTGGCCGATTTACACACCATGCCAAAACCGTTTTTGTGGACGGCGAAATGTTTTCTTGGTATGGAACCCGATTGCTCAAAGCCTTTGGCTATTTCAAAATACTGCATCAAAAAATATAAACGCCAATTTATTTGTGCGTAGCCATTCATCTTATATCTTTGCCCGATATTTATACAAAATAACCTGTGATTAATTATACCTTATACAAAAACGAAAGCAGCAACCAATGGGTGACATTCGTTCATGGCGCTGGCGGTAGTTCTTCTATTTGGTTCAAGCAAATCCGCGATTTCCAAAAACATTATAACGTGTTGTTGCTCGATTTGCGCGGTCATGGAAATTCTAATCAACAGATAAAAAAGGCCTTCAAACAGAAATATACTTTTTCGGCTCTTGCCAATGATATTCTCGAGGTTTTGGATTTCTTAAAAATTGAGAAGTCGCATTTTGTGGGTATTTCTCTCGGAACAATTCTTATTCGTCAACTGGCAGAAACGAATCCTGAACGAGTGCAAAGCATGATTCTTGGTGGCGCAATTCTAAAAATGAATTTCCGTTCCCAAATTTTGATGAAGTTGGGCAATATGTTCAAATATGTCCTACCTTATTTGGTTTTGTATAAGTTTTTTGCTTTCGTCATTATGCCTAATAAAAATCACAAACAATCCCGATTATTGTTTATTAACGAGGCCAAGAAGTTATATCAAAAGGAATTTATTCGATGGTTTAAACTTACTGCCGAGATTAATCCAGTACTGAAGTGGTTCCGCCAAGTGGAATTGAACATTCCAACTTTATATGTCATGGGAGAAGAAGATTATATGTTTTTACCATCGGTTAGAAAAGTAGTCGAAAACCATTATAAATCATCCAAATTATTCGTTGTTGAAAGTTGCGGTCATGTTGTGAATGTGGAACAACCTTCCATTTTTAATAAAGAAGTGATTGCTTTTATAAAACTTCATTAAAAAAAAAGTCACGCCTTTCGAGCGTGACAATCTTTTACTAACCCAACCAAAATAATAACTAACCAAAATTATTACATTACAAATGTAAGGTGCGTTTTAAAGAAGTTGTGTTAAGAATATGTTATACTTATGTTATTGATTTCTAAAAAATTAGAATTGCAAACTGACTTCATAATGAAATTACAGTTTTTTATCCTGAATGGAAAAAACTTGTTGTAAGAGCGGTGAAGTTCTGGATTTTAAATCGGTTCTAATGCTTTTTTCTTCCACGGCTATCATTTTGAAAACTCCTTCCAAAGCTTTATTTGTGGTGTAATCCGTTAAATCAGGATTTACTTTTTTAACCAACGGGATGCCGTTGTATTTAGTGATAATACTTTTCCAAATTTTATCGGCACCCACTTTTGCAAAAGAGTTTTTTATGACGGGATTGAATTTGCCATATAATGGTGTTGTAGTTGTAGTTTGTAAATAGCTTGTTGCGGCACTTTCATTTCCCATCAAAATGTTTTTAGCATCAACAAAACTCATGTTTTTTATGGCATCAACAAAAATAGGAGTAGACTCTTTTACCGCATCTTCTGCCGCACGATTCAACATTTTTATACCTTCGTCTGCTAAGGAAGCCATCCCAATTTTTCGTAATGTTTGATCTACTTTTTTTAATTCGTCTGGCATCAAGATTTTTACAGCTTCATTTCTATAGAAACCATCTAAAGAGGTTAACTTGATTACCTGTTTGGATATTCCGTTGTTAAGCGCTTCTTTTAACCCTCCCGAAATGTCGATGCCTGTAGCTCCTTTTAATTCCGGAAATTGGGCAGCAACTTGCTGTAATTCAGCGCAACTTAATAGCGTAAATGTTAAAAATAAGGCGAAAATTGTTTTCATAGTTTAAATTTTAAGTTATAAAGTTAAGGATAGTCACCTTATTTAGGCGGTAATTTCAAGTTAACTTTTCAAAAATTATGCCACACTCTTCTGTATTATTTTTTATTAATTCCGTAAATTGCGACCTAAAATTATCATATTCTCAGAATGGAACCACAAATACCTTATATTCCTAAAAATAAAGTCCGAATTGTTACTGCTGCCTCACTTTTTGATGGTCACGATGCTGCAATTAATATCATGCGAAGAATTATTCAAGCAACAGGTGTCGAAGTAATTCATCTTGGTCACGACAGAAGCGTGGAAGAAGTGGTCAACACCGCTATTCAAGAAGACGCCAATGCTATTGCAATGACTTCGTACCAAGGCGGACACAATGAGTATTTTAAATATATGCACGATTTACTAAAGGAAAAAGGCGCTGGTCATATCAAGATATTTGGCGGCGGCGGTGGCGTGATTTTACCTTCCGAAATTGCCGAATTACAAGCCTACGGAATTACCAGAATATACGCTCCCGACGATGGTCGTGCCATGGGTTTACAAGGTATGATAAACGATTTGGTGCAAAAATCCGATTATCCTATTGGTGATAAATTGGAAGGTGAACTCGAGGAAATTGAGGAGAAAAACCCAACTGCCATTGCACGTTTGATTTCTGCTGCAGAAAATTTTCCAGAAATAGCCAAGCCCGTTTTTGATAAAATTCACGCCTTGAACGAAACTTCCAAAATTCCTGTTTTAGGAATTACAGGAACGGGAGGTTCAGGAAAATCCTCTTTGGTGGATGAATTGGTACGACGATTTTTAATAGATTTCCCTGAAAAAACCATCGGATTGATTTCCGTCGATCCTTCCAAACGTAAAACTGGCGGTGCTTTGCTTGGCGATAGAATCCGAATGAACGCTATCAATAATCCCAGAGTTTATATGCGTTCGTTGGCCACGCGTCAATCCAATTTGGCCTTGTCAAAATATGTTGCCGAAGCCATTCAGGTTTTAAAAGCTGCAAAATATGACATCATCATCCTTGAAACTTCAGGAATTGGTCAATCGGATACTGAAATCATGGACCATTCTGATGTTTCTCTTTATGTGATGACGCCCGAATTTGGTGCTGCAACCCAATTGGAGAAAATTGACATGTTGGATTTTGCCGATTTGGTAGCTTTGAACAAATTTGATAAACGTGGCGCACTCGATGCCATTCGCGATGTCAAAAAACAATACCAACGCAATCATAATCTTTGGGATGTTAATCCGGATGCAATGCCTGTTTTTGGCACCATTGCTTCGCAGTTCAACGATCCGGGAATGAACACGTTGTACAAATCTATCATGGACAAAATTGTGGAGAAAACCCACGCTGATTTAAAATCGACTTTCCAAATCACTCGCGAGATGAGTGAGAAAATATATGTCATTCCGCCACACAGAACCCGTTATTTATCTGAGATTTCAGAGAATAATCGCAAGTATGACGAAACGGTGTTGACACAAGTGGAAGTGGCACAAAAGTTATTTGGTATTTTTAAAACCATAGAAACCGTTGCCAAAAAACAACCACAAATTGACAAAGCGGGCGTTGTTGAAAGTTCGTTAAACATTAACGACGAGAACAAAGAATTTCTTTCTCTTTTGACCAAAGAATTTGATCGCGTAAAAATGAATTTGGATCCTTTCAATTGGGAAATTATCCTTACTTGGAATGACAAAGTGCTCAAATATAAAAATCCGGTGTACAGTTTTAAAGTGCGCGATAAAGAAATAAAAATTGCCACACATACCGAAAGTTTGTCTCACAGTCAAATCCCAAAAGTGGCGTTGCCAAAGTACCAAGCTTGGGGCGATATCTTAAAATGGAACTTGCAAGAAAACGTGCCTGGAGAATTTCCTTTTGCTTCCGGATTGTATCCTTTTAAGCGTGAAGGCGAAGATCCATCGCGAATGTTTGCTGGCGAAGGGGGACCCGAACGAACCAACAAACGTTTCCATTATGTAAGTGCCGGTTTGCCCGCAAAAAGATTGTCTACTGCTTTTGACAGCGTAACATTATATGGAAATGATCCGCACGTGCGACCTGATATTTATGGAAAAATCGGAAATGCCGGTGTTTCTATCTGTTGTTTGGACGATGCTAAAAAATTATATTCTGGTTTTGATTTAAGCCATGCACTGACTTCGGTTTCGATGACCATCAACGGCCCGGCGCCGATGTTGTTGGGTTTCTTTATGAATGCTGCCATCGATCAAAACTGCGAAAAATACATCATTGAAAATAATTTGCAATTAGAAATTGAAGAGAAAATCAACGAAATTTACAAGAAGAAAGGCACTGCTAAACCAATTTATCAAGGCGATTTGCCTCACGGTAATAATGGTTTGGGATTAATGCTACTTGGCGTAACGGGTGATCAAGTGTTACATTTGGAGGTTTACAATGATATCAAAATTAAAACCTTGGCGCAAGTCCGCGGAACGGTTCAAGCGGATATTCTGAAGGAAGACCAGGCGCAAAACACCTGTATTTTTTCTACCGAATTTGCCCTTCGATTGATGGGTGACGTTCAGGAATATTTCATCCAGAAAAATGTGCGTAACTTTTATTCGGTTTCCATTTCGGGTTATCATATTGCCGAAGCAGGAGCCAACCCAATTACGCAATTGGCGTTCACGCTCTCCAATGGTTTCACGTATGTGGAATATTATTTGAGCCGTGGCATGAACATCAATGACTTTGGACCGAATTTATCATTCTTTTTCTCCAATGGCGTTGATCCGGAATATGCGGTGATTGGAAGAGTAGCGAGAAAGATTTGGGCGAAAGCCATGAAAAACAAATATGGCGCTAATGAACGAGCTCAAATGTTGAAATACCATATCCAAACTTCCGGTCGTTCCTTGCACGCGCAGGAAATTGATTTTAACGATATCCGTACCACGTTGCAGGCGTTGTATGCCATTTATGACAACTGTAATTCATTGCATACCAATGCCTATGACGAAGCAATTACCACACCAACTGAGGAAAGTGTGCGTCGAGCAATGGCAATACAATTGATTATCAATAAAGAATTGGGATTGGCCAAAAACGAAAATCCTATTCAAGGGTCGTTCATCATTGAAGAATTAACCGACTTGGTAGAAGATGCCGTTTTACAGGAATTTGATAGAATTACCGAACGCGGTGGCGTGCTTGGCGCAATGGAAACAATGTACCAACGCAGCAAAATTCAAGAGGAAAGTTTGTATTACGAAACCTTGAAACACACTGGCGAATTTCCAATTATTGGCGTGAATACGTTTTTGAGCTCTAAAGGTTCTCCAACGGTTATTCCAGCTGAGGTTATCCGAGCCACGGAAGAAGAAAAACAATACCAGATTGACATGTTGAATAACTTGCACCAATCCAACCAAGATACAGTAAACGAGCATTTGAACACCTTGCAGGAAGCCGCCATTAAAAACGAAAACCTGTTTAAACATTTGATGGAAGCTACAAAAGTGTGTTCTTTGGGACAAATTACCAGCGCGTTGTTTGAAGTTGGCGGACAGTATCGTAGAAATATGTAAGCCACTTTGTCATTGCGAGAAACGAAGCAATCTCATTATTTTTAAAAAACCTCACAGTGATGTGAGGATTTTTTGGTTTCCAAAAAAAATAAGATAATTTCAAAACTATTGTGATACTAGTATACTAAAATAAGTATTTTTACAATCTTAATATATCCTATCATGAAACCTATTTTTATATTCCTTTCCATAATATCGTTATTGCTAACAGCTTGTTCTTCGGATGAAGAAGCGGCAAATTTCACCTCTGACATTACCGCCGACGGAATGGCTTTTGTGCCAACAAAGATAAAAGTGACTAATGGAACGCCTAATTTTGAAGGCGAAGCGGCTTTAGTTTTTACTTTGGAAAAAGGAAGTGTAAACACAGCTAGCTATGAAGCTATTGTTTTTTCAATAAATTATCCATTAACCTCCAGCAGTGCGCCAAGTGGCACGTATGATTTTGGAATTGGGGTTATCGGGGAAGTTTTATTTGCTCAAGGTTCTTATGTAAAAGCAAGTAACTACTACAGCTTAGCAGGCTATACGGTTAAAGTGACTGCTCAAGGCAATGCTAACTACAAATTGGAATTTCAGGATATTCAAGCGGTTAACTTCACTAATCAGAATGTGATTATTGTTTCTGGCTATTTTGAGGGCAAAGTAACCCAACAATAAAAAGGAGAAGTTGTGGCGATTCTACTTCTCCAAAGCAACATTTATTTTCATTTGCAATTGGTTTAGTAATACTTGGTACTTACTGATTTGGATTAAATCATTATCTTCTTCTAAAAAATCGAGCAATTCGTCTAGTGCTTCACTGGCATCGGCGAGTTTATTGTTGGCCGTTTTGTATTCTTTTATTTTCATCAAATCGATAATTTCCTGAACGTCATTTTTCAGTGTGCCAAGTTTTTCATCTTCCATTATTGTGGTGCTTTACAAGTTTTCTGTTTCGTCGTCATTTTTAGACTTTTTGAGAATGGCTTTCAACTTCTCTTGCCTCAGGACTTTTTTGGATTTGGCTTTGTCTTGTTCTTTATGAAGTTTGTCGTTGTGCTTTTTGATGTTCCGTTCGTTGTTTCTTCCCATAATTGCTGTTTATACGATTTTGTCCAATTTCAAATAACCAATATGTAAGACATCTTCGGGAAGTGCTACTTCTGGTTTTGTTATGGCAATGGTAAATTGGTTTTTGAAAGTTTCTACCAAAATTTCCTTTACATTAAAAATATCATCCACATCCACGCCAAATTTATCATCAATGTGCGAGGTGGCGCCTTTGAAACCACAATGTTTAAAGAAACTGGTGGTTTTGGCTTTTTTCGATGCTTCGGCCATGGTTTCGGCTACGGTTATTATTTTATAATGGTATTCTTCAAATTCATTTTCTTTATAGCCACCAAGATTGATGAAGAACAGGTTTTGATTTGTTGCGTCAGAAGTTCCTTTTGGAACAATTTCAATGGCGTAATTGTCCACAGCAGTAACTTCGCGCCAAGCATCAATATGAAATTTTCCTTTGGCTTCGGGCCAAAAAGCAGTCATTTGCGGAATTAATTCTTTCAAGGAAGTGCCAATTCCAAAAAAGATGTCGTGCTGCTCGGTGAACCTTCCCTTTGGACGGCAACCAATCATGACCATGTAAAGTTTTGCGCTGTTTTTCATGTTGCAAAGCTACAATTTTTGCAAAGAAAAAGTTTGGCACAATTAATGAATAAGATATTTTAAGATTAATCATTAAATTATAGGCCATGAACAAAAAAATTACATTGATTTTAGCTTTTATCGGGATGATATCGCTTCAAAGTTGCTCGGTGAACGAAACACCACAAAATATTGATTATGATACAATCAGTGAAGTTTTTGAATATACAAATGTGGATTTTCTTCCAAACAGTTATAGCGCAACGCTTAATTTTCCGCACACTATTTATAGTTCGGATATGGTTTTGGTATATCGATTGACGGGTACTTTTCAAGGTGAAGATGTTTGGAAATTACAACCAGAGACGTATTATTTTGGTGATGGAACATTGGATTTTGAATACAATTTTGACTTCACCAGATATGATGTTAATGTGTACATGAATGGATTTGACCTAGCGTCAATAACTTCAGGATATCGATTGAACCAAATTTTCAGAGTGGTAATTGTGCCAGGATATTTTGGCAACAAAAACGCTTTGGATTACACAGATTATAACGCTGTTGTCAAGGCATTAAAAATTGACGAGGCAAAAATTATAAAAGTTAAATAAGTTGGGTTATTATATTTTGTTCTAAAAAGGTTGCTGAGAAGCAGCCTTTTTTTATGTGCCATTTGTTTTGTAGCTTATGGTTTTATTATTACATACGGTTAACTGTTTTACTTTAATAACACATAAGCAACCCTATTTCCAATATCTAAAAGAGTTCTTTAATTGAATAAAAATTATTTTAACCCCTAAAAAAATAGGGGTTAAAATAATTTTTATTCAATTTTTTTTTATATTTGCATTAAATTAATAGGGTATAACTATAAAAATAAATTTTATGTCAACATTACGTTTTCAAGCTTTGAAAGAGGCGTCAAACAGAATTCCAGTTAAATTTGAAGAAACCGACAGAAAATCAACTCTTTTTGGGTCTAATGTTTTTAATGACAAAGCTATGAAGCAATTTTTGACTTCAGATGCTTTTAAAGGCGTTCGCGATGCAGTACAGCACGGCACAAAAATAGATAGAAAATTAGCGGATTATATCGCTATGGGAATGAAAGAATGGGCTTTGTCTAAAGGTGTAACCCATTATACACACTGGTTCCAACCTTTGACTGGAGCTACAGCCGAAAAGCATGATGCTTTCTTTGAAATTTCTTATGATGGTAGCGATCCTGTTGAAAAATTTGGCGGTGGGCAATTGGTACAACAAGAGCCAGATGCTTCTAGTTTTCCTAACGGAGGAATTAGAAACACCTTCGAAGCCAGAGGTTATACCGCTTGGGATCCAACTTCTCCAGCTTTTATTTTTGGAACTACTTTGTGTATTCCCACAGTTTTTATTTCCTATACTGGAGAAGCATTAGATAACAAAATTCCATTATTGAGAGCCTTATCTGCCATTGATGATGCGGCTACTGATGTTTGTAAATATTTTGATAAAAATGTTAAAAAGGTTACCGCTACTTTAGGATGGGAACAAGAATATTTTTTGGTAGACCGATCTTTAGCGCGTTCTCGACCAGATTTAATGATGACGGGAAGAACCTTGTTAGGTCATACTTCTGCTAAAGGACAACAATTAGATGATCATTATTTTGGGTCTATTCCAACTCGTGCTTTAACTTACATGAGAGATTTAGAACAAGAATGTATGTTACTTGGAATTCCTGTAAAAACAAGGCATAATGAAGTGGCACCCAACCAATTTGAATTGGCTCCAATATTTGAAGAGACTAATTTAGCAGTTGACCACAACTGTTTGTTGATGGATGTGATGGAAAAAGTGGCAGAGCGTCATGATTTCAAAGTATTGTTTCACGAAAAACCTTTTAAAGGCGTAAACGGTTCAGGAAAGCATAATAACTGGTCATTGGCGACGGATACAGGTGTCAATTTGTTAAGCCCAAGCAAAACGCCAATGAGCAATTTGCAGTTTTTGACTTTCTTTATCAATACTATAAAAGCGGTTAATGATTATGAAGCATTATTAAGAGGTGCTATTGCAACTGCCAGCAATGACCACAGACTTGGAGCCAATGAAGCGCCACCAGCAATCATCTCTGTTTTTATTGGAGAGCAATTGACAAAAGTTTTGGCCGAACTGGAAGGTGTTACCAACGGTAAATTGTCTCCAGAGGAAAAAACAGATTTAAAATTAAATGTAGTAGGTAAAATTCCAGACGTGCTTTTGGACAATACAGACAGAAATAGAACGTCGCCATTTGCTTTTACAGGAAATAAATTTGAGTTCAGAGCGGTAGGTTCTTCAGCAAACTGTTCAAATGCTATGACTACTTTGAATACTATTGTTGCAAAACAATTAAAAGATTTCAAAATTGAAGTAGATGGTTTAATCGAATCGAAAGATATGAAGAAAGACGATGCGATCTTCAATGTTTTGAGAGAGTACATTAAAGTGTCTAAAAAAATCCTTTTTGAAGGAGACGGTTATAGTGAAGCATGGGAAATTGAAGCAGGTAAAAGAGGTTTGAGTAACTTTAAAACCACTCCTGAAGCATTAAAAGCCAGAGCTTCCAAACAAGCTTTAGATTTGTTTTCTGAAATGGGAATTATGAATCACATCGAAGTGGAAGCCCGTTACGAAATAGAATTAGAAGAGTACACTAAGAAAATTCAAATTGAAGGCAGAGTGTTAGGAGATCTTTCTCAAAATCATGTTATTCCAACGGCAATACGTTACCAAAACACCTTGATTGAAAACGTAAAAGGATTGAAAGAAATTTTCGGAAGTGATTTCGAAAAAATTGCGAAAGAGCAGATAAGCATTATCAAAGAAATTTCTAGACATATCGAAGGAATTAATTCTAAGGTAGAAGCGATGACAAATCAAAGAAAGAAAGCTAACGCTTTAACTAACGCTCAAGAAATGGCTGAGGTTTATTGTAATAAAGTGATGCCTTATTTTGAAATTATTCGAGATCATTGTGACAAATTAGAACTTATTGTTGATGATGAAATATGGACTTTGACTAAATATAGAGAAATGTTATTCACAAAATAGTTTTAACAATAACTATTAAAAGTAGCACCCGACAGGTTTTGAACTTGTCGGGTGTTTTTGTACTAAAAATGAAGTAACTTCGTTGTATTAATAAACAAATAAGATGAAACAGTATTTTTTGATTGTTTTATGTTGCTCTGTCTTTACAACCGTTTTTGCACAAGAACAGTTTTCCGTCTTTTTTGACAGTAACAAGTATCAATTAACAGCAAAAGAAAAAGTAGCATTAAATCAATGGATTGATAACAATACAACCAGCAAGATTGTTGCTGTCAATGGTTTTACAGATGAGGATGGCTCCACAAATACCAACGATACCTTGGCTCAAAAGAGAGTCGATTTTGTATTGGAATTTATCAAAGGAAAAGTTATAATTAGAGAAGATTTCAAGACCAGAAGTTTTGGAGAATTGCATTTGCATTCTAAAATAAAGGCTGAAAACAGGAAAGTCACTATTTTTTATTTAATGGAAAAAGACCTATTTCGTGAGGATGAAATTTTAGGCATTGCAAAGCCTAAGTCTGAGCCAATCATAAAAAAAGAAATTGATTATCCCGAAAAATTGGTTTTTGACAATCCAAATGGCACTAGATCTGAGTTTAAATTGGATCGTGATTTTATGAAAAAAATAGGGGAATCGGAAGTAGGCGAAAAGATTACAATTGAGAACCTGAATTTCATTATCAATACTTTTGCTGTAGTCAACGAATCGAGAGGTAAAATGTATGAGCTGTTGCTGGTGTTGCAGAAAAATCCCAATCTCAAAGTAGAAATTCAAGGGCATTTATGTTGCATGCCAATAGACAGAACAGACTTGTCTACACAACGAGCTAAAGCCATTTACAATTTTTTAGTGTTCAATGGAATAAGCAAAAGCCGTCTAAGCTATAAAGGTTTTGGCAGCACTCAGCCCATTTTTCCATTGCCCGAAAAAGACGAAACACAGCGCGCAGCAAACCGTCGCGTGGAAATTCTAATTATAGCCAATTAAATGAAATTAAATTACCTCATTGCGCTTGTGCTCATCAGTACTTTAAATAGTTTTGGGCAAGATAAATTGGAGCTTTTTTTTGATTTCAATCAAGAGTTTCCCACAACTGAATCTCAAAAGAAATTGGAACATTGGATGAACGAAAATAAGAATGTTGAAATAACAAAACTAATGGGTTTTTGCGATAGCGTGGATACCAAAGAATATAATAAAAAATTAGCGCAACGCCGTATTAATAAGGTTGCCATCATTTTAGAAAACCATAGCATAAAGAGTCTGCCAACGATAGTTAAGGTTGCCGTTGGGAAAGATTTTCGGCAGGATGCTATACAGGATGAAAATAGAAAAGTTACTATTTATTATCAAAATCCAAGAAATGCGATTACTCACATTGAAGAAGCCAACGATACAATAATAGAATTCGAAACGGAGATTTTTCCAATACAATTGGCGGAGCGATTTAGACGAGCAAAAAAAGGAGATTTGATACGGATTAACAATATCAATTTCCAATTTAACTCGGAGAAGATTGTTGAAAGTTCTGAACCTATTCTTATCAATTTATATCAAATTATGATTGAAAATCCTAAATTACGTATAGAAATACATGGACACATTTGCTGTAATCCTGACGGAAACGACGTTAAGCTTTCGTTTCGAAGAGCGAAATACATCTTTCAGTTTTTAAAAGATGAAGGCATTGAAATGGGTAGATTAGGTTTTAAAGGTTTCGGCAGTTCGCGTTCTATTTATCCAATACCTGAAAAGAATTATAAAGAAGAAGCTGCCAATCGGAGAGTAGAAATTTTAATTGTTCAAAATAAATGAGATTAAAACAAAGCATCGTTTTTTTTCTTTTTTTCACCTTGACCGCTTTTGGGCAAGGACAGTTGGAGGTGTTTTTTGATTTTAATAAAGACACACCAAATGAAAAGTCGCTGGAAAAATTAGCACTTTGGATAAAAGAGAATAAAACTGTAGAGGTAACAAGGGTTTTGGGTTATTGTGATAGCGTTGATACCAATAATTATAACAAAAAACTTGCTGAACGACGCATTGACGCAGTGCTTTATATTCTGATTAACAATCAAATAGGTTTTAACGCTACTCTAGAAAAGGTTGCCGTAGGAAAAGATTTTAAACAATCTAAAGTTCAAGCAGAGAACAGAAAAGTGGTTGTTTTTTATTCGGTTTCAAAACCTAATCCGGAGATTCTCACAACTGAGTTAACGGAGCAAATCAAGAATGCCAAAGTGGGAGAAACCGTTAAGTTGCCCAACATTTACTTCTTCAACAATTCTGCCAGGATTGTGCCCAAATCAAAACCAATACTATTCGAATTATTGTGCGCTTTAGAAGATAACCCAAAACTAAAAGTTGAAATACAAGGGCATATTTGCTGCCAAATTAATAAAGACGTTAACGATGTTTCCACGGCAAGAGCCAAAGCAATTTATACCTTTTTAATACTAAATAAAATTGACCGTAAACGGATGAAATACAAAGGCTATGGTGTTTCAAAACCCATTCATCGCATCCCAGAGAAAAGTGCTCAAGAAGAGGATGAAAACCGTAGAGTAGAAATTTTAATTTTAGAAAATTAGATTATGAAAAAAAGTATTTTTGGAGTTACTTTATTTTTTCTTTTTTATGCTTGCGATACACCTTGTCAGGACGCATCAACTGGTCCGCCTAATTTTTCTATAGAAATTATTGATGCCGTTAGCAATGAAAATGTATTTTCTAATGGCACTTTTACTCAAAGTCAATTACAGGTAACTTCCGAGAATTCCACCTCACTTAATTATAATTTTATTGCCGAAAATAATTTGAACATAATTACAATTTCACCTGCATGGGAAAAAGGAACCTTTACCACAAACGTTAAGTTGGGTGATGGTGTCACCATTCCTATTGTTTCTGTAATCAAAAAAGTTTCTGATGATTGTTCTACAAATTATGTTATTCAATCGGTCACAATAAATAATTACGACTATTATTATGACACTGAAAATTATAGTTACAAAATTAAAATATAAACCTATTTAAATCAAATTCTGGAAACTACAATCTAAAATCTGTAATCTTTCTTTATCTTTGTTGCACACTACTAACTACAAAAAATGAGTTCTGACATCAGCCAACGCTACAGTCTTCGAGGAGTTTCTGCTTCCAAAGAAGATGTTCACAATGCCATAAAAAATATCGACAAAGGTTTATTTCCAAAAGCTTTTTGCAAAATTGTTCCCGATTATTTAACCAATGATGATGACTATTGTCTCATCATGCATGCCGACGGTGCTGGAACAAAATCTTCCTTGGCCTACATGTATTGGAAAGAAACAGGGGATATTTCCGTTTGGAAAGGGATTGCACAAGATGCTTTAATCATGAATATTGATGACCTTTTATGTGTTGGCGCCACGGATAATATTTTACTTTCGTCAACCATTGGAAGAAATAAAAACCGCATTCCTGCCGAAGTGATTTCCACTATTATTAATGGAACAGAAGAATTGATTGCCGAATTGAAAACTTTTGGAGTAACCATTCATTCTACAGGTGGCGAAACGGCTGATGTTGGCGATTTGGTTCGAACAATCATTGTAGACTCAACAGTCACAGCCCGAATGAAACGCAGTAACGTGATTGACAATGCCAACATTAAACCTGGTGATGTCATTGTAGGTTTGGCTTCTTTTGGCCAAGCCAATTATGAAAAAAGCTATAACGGAGGAATGGGAAGTAACGGATTAACTTCAGCTCGGCATGATGTTTTTGCCAATTATTTGGCTACTAGATATCCAGAAAGTTTTGATGCCTCTGTGCCTAAAGATTTAGTGTATTCCGGAAACGTAACATTGACCGATACGGTAGAAAATTTACCAATAGATGCTGGAAAATTAGTGCTTTCGCCAACACGGACTTATGCTCCGATTATCAAAACCATTTTGGACAAATACTCACCTAACGATGTCCATGGAATGGTGCATTGTAGTGGTGGCGCTCAAACCAAAATTTTGCATTTTGTAGATAATGTTCATATTGTTAAGGATAATTTGTTTCCTGTGCCGCCATTGTTCAAGTTAATTCAAGAGCAATCCAACACTGATTGGAAAGAAATGTATCAAGTTTTCAATTGCGGACATCGAATGGAACTATATGTTCCAGAAGCAATTGCAAATGATATTATTGCTATCTCAGAATCATTTGGAGTTGCCGCACAAATTGTAGGTAGAGTAGAAGCAAGTTCCAATAAAAAACTTACCATAGATGGTGAGTACGGCATTTTTGAATATTAATTTAAATAAATCACATAAAAATGTACCAACTTTTTTTTTGGAAATATAATGAAGAAATATACCTCAATCATCAAGAAGTTAGCGAATCTTTAGAGTTGCAACACGCTGTGGAAGGTTTGGAGGAATTGCCCATACCCGTTATCATCAATAGAGTCAACACGCTATTTTTAAATTGGGAAAGGGTGGATAAAGACAGCTGGAAGAATAGTGGAGGTAACGGCGCTTTTCAAATATTGACAACACCACAAAGTGTTCGAATTGATTGTTATGGAACCGAAGGTAAGACAATGGATTTATTGGTTTCTATGATGGAAGAATTCAAATGTCCGCTTTATGATCCGCAAGTTCCTGCACGTTATGATGAAATGAACGAATAAATTAATTATATGATAATCAATCCTAAGAACGGAATCGATACGTTGCTTTTTGGCATGAAACAAAAAGAGGTAGAAGCTCTTTATGGCAAACCAAATAAGCAGTTTAATGATGAAGATGGCAATGTGATTTATTTGTATAACACTATTAAACTTCGTTTGACATTTTATGAAGACGAGGCTTTTCGATTAGGTTATATGATTACTTCAAATAGTGATTCTCTACTTTTAGGTAAAAAAATTATTGGAACTAAAGTTGAGGAATTGAAAAGCGAATTGCCATTTAAATCTTGGGAAATTGAGGATTTTGACAGTACTGAGAACCATTTCAATGAAAGCAATTGGCTTATTCTTCAGTCGGAATTTGGACTGGTTGTTAAAGTCGAAATTGGAGCAATAATTAATGATAAAGATGAATTTGACTGGAAGTTTAGTAGCAAATAGACAAATAAAAACCTCAATTTCTTGAGGTTTTTATTTGTCTATAATTAATTATTTATTTTAATCAGTTCAACTTCAAAAATTAAATCACTTTTCGCAGGAATTACGCCGCCCATGGCTTTATCGCCATAAGCCAAATTATAAGGAATAAAGAATTTATATTTTGAACCTTCTTTCATTAATTGTAGTCCTTCTGTCCAACCTTTTATTACTTGGTTTAATCCAAAATCGATAGGTTCTCCTCTTTGAACGCTACTGTCAAATACTTTCCCGTCAACAAGCATTCCTGTATAGTGTACTTTTACATTGCTAGCTGCGGTAGGTATTGCACCAGTTCCTTCAGTGATAATAATGTATTTTAAACCACTAACGGTTGTTTTGCCGTTTGCAAATTCTTTTAATACTTTGTCGTTTGCAACAGCTCTTTCTTTTTCTTCTTTTTCAGCTTGTTTTCTCTCATCTTCTGCTTTGTTGTTAAAATAGTCAGCAAATACTTTTTCGGCATCAAAATTTTTAGCTTCAGCTCCTTTTCTAATAATTATAACTTTGTTAATTAAATCGTTCTGAACAATGCTATTAACGACGTCCATTCCAGAAGTCACATGACCATAAACAGTATGTTTTCCGTCCAACCAAGGTGTGGCTTTGTGGGTAATAAAAAACTGAGAACCATTTGTTTTTGGACCAGAATTGGCCATTGAAAGCACTCCAGGTTTATCATGTTTTAAATCGGTAAACTCATCTTTGAATGCATACCCTGGACCACCAGAACCGTTGCCGGCAGGATCACCACCTTGTACCATGAAATCGGCTATTACTCTGTGGAAAATAAGTCCGTCAAAAAATGGTTTTCCTTTTAGTTTTTCATTCGTGGTTGCTGTATTTTTCCCTTCCGCCAAAGTGATAAAATTAGCAACGGTTACTGGCGTTTTTTGGTATTCCAATTGGATGGTAATCTTTCCTTTGTTAGTTTCGATTTCAGCAAAAATTCCTGTGCCATTTTTTGAAGCAATAGGTTTCGCTGTTTCGGTTTTCTTTGATGAGGTTGTTTTTTTTGTGACTTGAGCATAACTGCTCATCATTCCTAAAAACAACAATGTTAGGATTCTAAATTTCATTTTCATGGTTAATAATTTTAAATTTATTGTTTAGTGGGCATTTTTTCTAATAATTCTATTTCAAAAATAATGTTGGCGCTAGGTGGAATTACATTACCAGCACCTTGTTCGCCATAGGCTAAGTTGGAAGGAATATACAAAATTGCTTTATCTCCAATACTCATTTTCTCCAGCCCTTCTATAAAACCAGGTATCATTCCGTCTTTCGAACCTACTTCAAATGGAAGTGGAGAGTAACCGTTTTGCATCGCTCTTTGGGGATTAAATTTCCCGAATTCACTTGCTGTTTTTTCAGAGCTTGTGTCAAAAAGTGTACCGTCTTCTAAAAAACCTGCATAATGAACAAAAACGGTTACTCCCTTGGCTGATTTTTTTCCGCTTCCTTTTTGCGTTATTTTATATTGCAATCCAGTTGTTGATTTAGTTGCAGTTTTTTTTATTTCAGCAAAAGAAGCGACTTTTTTATCTATCACGCTTTTGTACTTTGCATTATATATTTTTTTGCTTTTGGCTTCAAATTCAACTTGCTTTTTTTGGTTTGTGGCTTCCTCTTTGAAATAATCACCGAAAACTTTTACAGCATCAAATTTTTTGGCGCTTTCTCCTTTTCTGATGATTTTCACTGTTTTAATATAATCGTCTTGATTGATAGTGTTGACAACGTCCATGCCGTTTTCTATCACTTCACCAAATACAGTGTGTTTTCCATCTAGCCAAGATGTTTCAAGATGAGTGATGAAAAATTGACTGCTGTTAGTGTTTGGGCCAGAATTTGCCATTGATAAAATGCCGCCTTTGTCATGTCGTAAATCAGTAATTTCGTCCTTAAATTTATAGCCCGCATCCCCAGAACCATTACCCAAAGGATCGCCTGTTTGTATCATGAATTTTTCAATTACACGATGAAATTTTAATCCGTCAAAAAATGGTTTTCCTTTGAATTCTTTTGAAACAAAAGTATTTTTTCCTTCAGCTAAAGTCACAAAATTGGCAACAGTAACGGGCACTTTAACATAATTTAAAGAAAGAAGAATGATGCCTTTTGAAGTTTCGACTTCGGCGTACAAACCATCTGGCAATTTGCTGTATTCGTCTTTACAGGATGTCAAAATGACAATCATGAGTATAAAAAGTAGAGAAAGCGTTTTTTTCATTTTGAATTAATTTTCGGTAGTTATTTTAGTTTCAGCTTTAAAATCATTTAGGGTCACAGTACATATTAAGGGGACGTTTGTGCCTATTCTTTTATCATCTCCATGATATCCAAAAGCCATGTGAGAAGGGAAAAGAAACGTTACTTTTTCGTTTTTATGCATTAATTTTATGCCATGTCGCAATCCCATCATGATGTTTTGTTTGTCAACAACATAAGTTTGCGATTTAAATTCAATTTCTGAGTAAACAACGTTTCCTTTGAAGTCTTTTATTTCGTAGTCAAAAAAAGCGACATCTCCTTTTTTGGGTCTTAAGGTGTCTTTATCGATTTTGATTTCGTAGGAGTACCAATATCCCTTTTTTGAAGCGATGTAATTAATTTTGGGGTTACTTTTTATAATCGAATCAATTTTATCTTCTTCGCCAGCAATCAATTTTTTATTTCGTTCAATAGATTCTTCCATAAAGGTTCCGGAAGAACGCGAAATTGGTTTGCGCGCTTGCGGTTGTTTACAACTCATTACCATAAGAGTTATCAGAAGAAGCAAAAATAGTTTATGAATGAATTTCATAGCTTATATTTTTATTTTTGAAATTAGGTTTTCAAACTTTTTGACGGTTTCTTCCATCGATAAATTTGATTTTCCACCAGCAGCGTTGATATGGCCGCCACCATTGAAATGATCTCTCGCAAATTGATTGACATCAAAATTTCCTTGAGAACGGAAAGAAATTTTGATAATATTTTCATCATTATGTTCTATAAAAATGACAGCAAAAACAATGCCTTTTATAGTTAGTCCATAATTTACAATGCCTTCGGTATCTCCTTTTTCATAATTAAATTCATCGAGTTCTTTTTGAGAAAGAGTGATATAAGATGTTTTATATTCGGGTAGTACCTTCATATTTTGCAATGCTCTTCCTAAAAGTTGTAAACGATTATAGGAAGCGTTGTCAAAAAGTAAATTAGGAATTTCTGTGTTTTCAATACCTAAATCTATAAATTCGGCAACAATTCTATGGGTTGTTCCTGTGGTTTTCGGGTATCGGAAGGAACCTGAATCAGTTAGAATTCCAGTATATAAACAAGTTGCAATGGTTTTGTCTATAAAATCTTTTTTATCCAAAAATTCGATGAAATTATAAATCATCTCACAAGTGGAGCCAAAGGAAGTATCAGAATAAGTAAATGCGGCATAATCATCGGGTTTTTGGTGATGATCAATCATTATAAATGGAACGGTCAATTTTTTCAAAACCTGTTCCATGTCTCCAGTTCTATATAAAGAATTGAAATCTAAAGTAAAAACCAATTCCGCTTCATTTAATATTTTAGTGGTATTTACCCTGTCATTTTCATAAATTATAACAGTTTCCGAGGCGGGCAACCATTCCAAGAAATTGGGAAATTCATTAGGAGAAATCACTGTTGGCTGATGGTTGATTTTTATTAAAAAATGGTAAAGTGCCAATGTTGAACCCATTGCATCGCCGTCTGGACTTCGATGCGGTATTATGGCAATTTTTTTAGGGGTTTCTAAAATCTTTTTAATCGCTAAAATGTCTTCTTCTTTCATAAGTTGCGAATTTACATTTTTTTCGTTAAATCAAATACTTATTTTGATACAAAAAGACCAAACCAAACAGCTAACAATCCTAATAGGATGCTTAAACCAATGTACGCAAAAGCTAAAAAGGAGTTATTGTTTTGAAATAAAGTCATATTTTCTATTCCAAAAGTGGAAAAAGTGGTGTAACCGCCGCAAAAACCCGTCACTAAAAACCATTTTAAATTACTTGTTGCAAGGTTGTTTTTTTCTAAAATCCCAATAAAAATCCCAATAAGAAAACAACCCAAAACATTCGTAATAAATGTAGCTAATGGGAAGTTATGGTTCCAATATTTAGTAACCAAAACCGCCGTTAAATAGCGTAATACGCTTCCAAGTGCTCCTCCAAATGCAACGTAAATTATCGTTTTTATCATTGTGTAAACTTGAATTTTTAATTAATTTTAAAATTATTTTTCGTCAGGTAAATTTAATTCTTTTCGCAACAAAATTTCAAAAGCGGCCTGATCGGGAAATGGTAATTTGGCATTTACAAATTTTCCGTTCGGATCAATTAGTATAAATCTTGGAATACTTTCACAGCTGAAATCTTTGGCAAATTGGACTCTATTATCCAAATGCAATTGTAAAACTGATTTTGATTTGCTTTTGGCATCAATATACCACTTTTGTATATTTTCATCTGAACTTAAAGCTACAAATTGGATGTTTTCTTTCTTGTATTTCAAGGCTAATTTTTCAAAATACGGCGCTTGTTGTCTGCACGGACCGCACCAAGTTGCCCAAACATCGATTACCACAAATTTTCCTTTTAAGTCAAAAAGGGCCACTTTTTTTCCGTCAAGCGATGTGGTTTCAAAATTTGGAGCCTCTTTTCCCTTGCCTAAACTTTCAATAACTCTATTGGTAATGAGCATTTTATTTTGGTAATCAGTATTTCCAAATTGGCTGTTATAGGTAGCAATTAATGTGTTTCTTTCCTCTGTATTTGAAGCTTCTTCTAAACATTTATTCATTTGCCAAAATAACATTTTGTCTTTAAAAGCACTCGGTTTTAATTTAGAAATGGCCTGAATAGCTTTTGAATTTTCGGCGATATCTTCTTTGTTTTTTGCAATTA
>JBILYQ010000096.1:0-7713 GCA_044377655.1 Flavobacterium sp. | reverse complement strand
TAGCCCTAATGAAAGTAGTATTCATATTAAAGATCTTCTAATAGCAACAAATATAAATTTTTAGCAGTGCTTCCATATTGTAGAAAGTCTTCTTCTTTTGCTTTTTCGAAATATTTTATAGTGGTAATATTAGTTGGATATTCTTTGGTGTATTTCTTTTTAATAACACGTAAACCATCACTTTTAGCTTCCAATATTTGACTTGTAGTTGCCAAAATGATGATGTTTGAAGGCAGTTCGTTTGGCTTCTTTTGTTTTATCTGATTAGAGGAGAATAGAATAGAACCCTCGTCTGCAATTAAATTTTCGCAAGTAGCAAAAAGAAACGTTGGATTTGCAGGTTTGTCAAAAGTTAATTTGTTGTCCTCCAGCATACTGAATAAGTTAGGCTCATAACACAAAACTTCTTTTTCAAACCAGTCATTTTCTTCAAGAATGTTAAGGAATTGGTCTTTTACTTCATCTAAGTTTTCACAATACAAAAACTTTCCTCCATTTTTCTTAAAATTATAGGTGAATTTTTCATCCACAGGAAGGGATGAAAAACTGGATTGTGTAGTGTTAAATTCGCTCTGATTGTCTTCATCAGAAGAATCATTACTAGAACCAAAAAATTTTCTAAAAAGACTCATATTGTAACTGTAGTTTAATCTTGGTGAAGATAATTGAAAACCCTCAAAGATAAAAAAATCTTAATTCAAAAGTGATTTTTGAATTAAGATTTTAAATATTTGTAAAAAATAAATTTTATTACACTTCAAATATTTCTTCTTGTGTTTTATCAAATTGTCTTTTTCCAAAAATTGTTTCTAAGTCGTCTTTAAAAATAACTTCTTTTTCAATAAGAATTGCGGCTAGTTGATTGAGTTTATCTTTATTCTCTTCCAATAATTGTATCGCTCTTTGATATTGGCTTTCTATCAAGCTTGAAATTTCTTGATCTATTAACTTTGCAGTTTCTTCAGAATAGGGTTTTGAAAAATTGTATTCACTTTGTCCCGATGAATCATAGTAGGTAACATTACCAAGTTTTTCATTCAATCCATAGATGGTTACCATTGCACGTGCCTGTTTAGTCACTTTTTCCAAATCGCTTAATGCTCCAGTTGAAATGGTGTCAAAAATTACTTTTTCAGCAGCACGTCCTCCCATTGTTGCACACATTTCATCAAGCATTTGATCTGGACGAACAATTAAACGTTCTTCAGGGAGATACCAAGCTGCGCCAAGACTTTGACCTCTTGGAACAATAGTAACTTTTATAAGTGGTGCTGCATGTTCTAGCATCCAACTTACTGTAGCATGACCGGCTTCGTGAACCGCAATGGCTTTCTTTTCAGCGGGTGTAACTATTTTATTTTTCTTTTCTAAACCACCTACGATTCTATCTACGGCATCTAAAAAATCTTGTTTGTCCACAGCAGTCTTATTATGACGAGCAGCAATCAAAGCTGCTTCATTACAAACATTGGCAATATCAGCACCAGAAAATCCTGGTGTTTGTTTGGCTAAAAAGTCAGTATCAAGCCCTTCTACTTTTTTCAAGGGAGCCAAATGCACTTCAAAAATCTCTTTTCTTTCGCGAACATCTGGAAGGTCTACATAAATTTGTCTGTCAAAACGACCTGCACGCATCAAGGCTTTATCCAAAACATCAGCTCTGTTTGTTGCAGCTAATACAATCACATGTGTATTGGTGCCAAAGCCATCCATTTCGGTAAGCAACTGATTTAAGGTATTTTCGCGTTCATCATTGCCACCAGAAAAATTATTTTTTCCACGAGCTCGACCCACGGCATCTATTTCGTCGATAAATATAATTGCAGGAGATTTCTCTTTTGCTTGTTTGAACAAATCTCTTACTCGAGAAGCTCCAACACCTACAAACATTTCTACAAAATCTGATCCTGAGAGCGAGAAGAACGGAACTTTTGCCTCGCCTGCCACTGCTTTTGCCAACAATGTTTTTCCAGTTCCTGGAGGTCCAACAAGCAAAGCTCCTTTTGGGATTTTTCCGCCTAGAACAGTATATTTATCAGGATTTCTTAAAAATTCAACAATCTCTTGTACTTCTTCTTTTGCGCCTTCTAAACCAGCAACATCTTTAAAAGTAATTTTCACATCTGTCTTTTCATCAAAAAGTTTTGCTTTAGACTTGCCAATATTGAACAATTGACCGCCACCGCCACCAGCTCCGCCACCAGACATTCTTCTCATGATAAAGATCCAAAGACCAATTATGATTACAATAGGCAAAAGGTTTATCAGTAATTCAGTCCAATTGCTTTTTGGCTTGAACTCATAATCTTTAATTTTACCGTCCAGTTTTGCTTTTTCAATTTTATTTTGAAATACCTCGTCGTTACCAATTTCAAAAGTATAATGTGGTCCTTTATTCTGGTTGCCAATAATATCTTTTGCTACTTTTTTATGCGCTTTATCTTTTAAAGCATCTTTAGTTAAAAATGCCTCAGCCTCTGTTTTATTGTATATTATTATTTTTTCAACTTGCCCCTTTTCTAAATACTCGTTAAATTTAGAAGCTGATATTTTTGCAGATTCCTGAAACGCAGCACCACTTAAAAAGTTGAGCCCAAAAAATAATATTATCAGTGTACCATAAATCCACCATGGATTTATCTTAAAATTAGATGGTTTTTTATCGTTAGCCATTTTTTATATAAATTGCTTTTAGTATTTATTTTCTATTGTTGTGATTTTGGCATCGCCCCAAAGGCTTTCAATGTTGTAGTATTCACGAATGTGTTTTTGGAATACATGAACAACGATGTTTACATAATCCATTAAAACCCATTCGCCATTGTCTGCACCTTCTACATGCCATGGTTTGTCTTTTAAATCTTTGGAAACCACTTTTTGAATGGAATTAACAATGGCATTAACTTGTGTGTTAGAATTTCCGTTGCAGATAACAAAATAGTCACAAACCGCAGTATCTATTGATCTTAAATCTAGAATTTCAATATCATTCCCTTTTACTTCTTCTATGCCTTTTATGATGTTAGCCAGTAGCACATCAGTATTAATAGTCTTTTTAGTCATGTAATATTTATGTATGTTGCAAAGGTATCATTTTTTGTCATTATTTTTGAACCTTAACAAAAGATTAAATTCTGTTTCACTTTCTTTGCTCCATGCTAATTATCAAACTCGATGCCATAGATTCAACTAATGATTATTTAAAGGCTTTGGCCAATGATAAACCTTTAGATAATTTTACCACAGTTGTCGCTCAAAATCAAACAAAGGGAAGAGGGCAATTGGGTACCCAATGGCAATCTGAACCAGATAAAAACTTAACCATGAGTATCTTGTTTAAGGAAGTATTAACAGACAAAGTGGATATTTTTCATATTAATGCCGCTGTTGCCATAACTTTAATTAGAGTTTTGGAATCCTTAAATATTCATAAAGTTACAGTAAAATGGCCAAACGACATTATGGCAGACGCTAAAAAAGTGGGTGGCATATTGATAGAAAACAGCATCAAGTCAGATGGGACGATACGCTCAATCATTGGTATTGGACTAAATGTGAATCAAACTGATTTTTCAAATTTACCAAAAGCAACCTCAATAGCGTTAGAAATTCATGAAGAGATAAATAAGGACACATTGATGATAAAAATTTTAGAACAACTCAAACATTCTATTGGTCTTTTGAGTGACCAATCCGATCAAGTGTGGCAAAGTTATCATGATTATCTTTTCAAAAAAAACATTCCCATGGTATTTCAAGACAACTCTGGTAATAAATTCATGGGTATTATCCAATCGGTTTCCAGATATGGAATGTTGCAATTATTATTAGAAGACGATAGTGTTGCAAGTTTTGGTATTAAAGAAATCACAATGCTATATTAAATCCATTTCTTAATGTAAATGCTATTTCTAATCATTTTTTAATAAATTTAAAGCGATTAAATTCAATTGAATGATTCTAAAAAGGGGAAATATAGTATTAGATTTTTTAATTAAATGTTTAAATGAGCCGATGTATGCTCAATCCATTATTCAATAAGCTGCTAAACTGAGATTTTATAGTTGATAATGGCTATAAATTAAAATTTATATCGAATGCCTATCAATAACTACTTACTTTTTCAATAGTTGCATAAAGTTGTTTGTTTAGAGTTAAAAAATAGTTAAAATAGCTGTTTGTCATAACGTTACATCTAAAAACATTGTATCTTTGAATATGATTTTGATTAATTGTTTGTATAAACAAAATGGGAACCCATCGTTTATTCAATAAGCAATTAAACAGTAATGTTTAGGTTGATAATAACAATAAATCAAAATCAAAAACTGGAGGTCTTTAACGAGGCCTCCTTTTTTTATGTAATAAAATACCAAAGTAATAAGACTAAACAATGATTTCTATAGTTTATTGATTTTTGAATTATTTTTAATTTATTAAAGGACTTTTTTTATCAAGAACATCTTGATTTAATTTAGGTTTCGTTTTTAAAACTAGGCATATATCCTGTAAATTAAGACGCTAGTTTTTTAGATTGCTTATAGTTTGCCCATATTTTGAGCTAAGGTTTCAATAAATTTACTGATTGGTCCTTTTATCATCATGGCCATCATAGGGTTAAACTCACCGATAAAATCCAATTGTACCTCTGTATCAGTATCGGATAAAGCATTGATATTAGCCGTTAGTGTAAAGGGTAGTTTTTCGCTTGCAGCACCAAGAACCACTTTACTGAAGGCTATTTTATTTTTCATCTTCAATTTGATTTCGGGCATTCCTTTTAATCCAAAGATAAAG
Source organism: Flavobacterium sp. (assembly GCA_044377655.1). Taxonomy (GTDB): domain Bacteria; phylum Bacteroidota; class Bacteroidia; order Flavobacteriales; family Flavobacteriaceae; genus Flavobacterium. The sequence goes on along the minus strand of JBILYQ010000096.1, from coordinate 2,916 downwards.
GCATCATCACTCAATACCTCAAACTTTGCAATAGATTCGGGCATTAATTTTTCAAAGTTTTGAACATCGCTTAATGCATTAAAAATGTATTCTGATGATTTTGCTACAGTTACTTTTTGACTCTCTAAATTCATTTTTTTTAAGGTACTATGGTGTTATTTCTTGAGCGTAATTCAAGATTTTTTTTCTAATTGAATATCCCAAATAGAAGGGTTAACTCTCCATTCCTGAAGTGCTTGCAGTTCTTCTTCGTTGATGTATTTTTTATTTACAGCCAAATGTAATAAATGGTCATAGTTGCCCAAAGTATATAGTTCCACATGAGCATTTTTAAAGTTCTCATCGGCAATGGCAAAACCATATGAAAAGATGGCTACCATTCCTTTAACGTTCGCTCCCGCTTCTCTCAATGCGGCAACTGCCTGTAAACTACTGTTTCCAGTACTGATTAAATCCTCTACCACAACCACATTTTGACCTTTTTGCAGAAAACCTTCTACTTGGTTTTGCTTTCCGTGTTTTTTTGGTTCAGGACGAACATATACAAATGGCAATCCCATGTATTCAGCAACCAACATTCCGATACCAATAGCACCAGTTGCGACTCCAGCAATAACATCTGGTTTACCAAATTGTTTCTCAATATTCTTAGAAAATTCCTCTCTTATGTAGTTTCTAATTGCTGGAAATGAGAGTATTAATCGGTTATCGCAATAAATAGGCGATTTCCATCCCGAAGCCCATGTAAAAGGATTTCTTGGATTTAATTTAATTGCGTTTATTTGTAAAAGCAATTCGGCTGTTTTTTCGGCTGTGTCTTTATTAAAAATCATAATACAAATGTATAAAGTTTTTGTCAACGATAAACCACTTTTTCTAACAAATGAAATCGCAAAAGAAACCGATTTTCAATTGTTCTTGATGGAAAGTATTGATATTAAGCAATTAATCATCAAAATATTTAAAAATAAAGTTCAAAAAGCATACCTTTTTTATCCTGACGAAAAAGTGATGCTTAAGAAGTTCAAAGAGAAAATTCCAGTTAACAAGGCCGGAGGAGGCTTGGTTTATAACAAAAACGGGGAAGTGTTATTCATCTTTAGAAATGGAAAATGGGACTTACCTAAAGGTGGAATTGAAAAAGGAGAGGATATAAAAGAGACCGCAATACGTGAGGTAGAGGAAGAAACGGGTGTTAATAAATTGGTAATAACTAAAAAACTCCAAAAAACGTACCATGTCTTCAAACGAAATGGAGGGTACAAGCTCAAAATAACGCACTGGTTTGAGATGCAATCTGATTTTGATGGAATTCCAATGCCTCAGGCTGATGAAGGTATTGAAAAAGCGGTTTGGCTTAATCCAGAGCAAATTAAAGAAGCCATGAAAAACTCCTATGAAAACATCAAATTACTTTTCGAAGAGGAAAAAGTTCTTGAATAATAAAGCTTAGATAATACAAATCAACTCTTTTATTCCATAATTCTATACACGGGATATTGCAAATGAGCCTTTTCATAATGAACAGAATTTTTATATATCCAGTCTAATTGTGCTCCCGAATTTTTTTCAAACAACGGGTCTTCTTTTTTCTTTTGCTCCAAAAGTTCTCTCAAAGTGGCATCCTTTCTTAGATACTCAGCAGCTAAATCCTCAAAAACATAATCCGAATAGCCTTCTTTTTGTTGTAAAATTGTATCAAAAAAATTCCAGTTAAAGTAACTGTCAATGGCTTCAGGCTCTAATGTTTCCAATAAAAATTTTACCCCTTTTTGTCGGGTTGAAAATACATAATCACCTTTGGTAAATGCTACCTTAGTTGTTGTCATGCTTACTTTAGTTGCAGTATGCGGGTAATGTCCTTCATAAGCAATTTGGGCTGTTTTAAAATCCACAATTTGATAACCTTCCACCTCAATAATTGTATCATTTTCCAATTTTGAAAACGCAATATGATTGCTTTTAAGTAAATCGATAATAGGCCAAAAGCCCTTTGGAATAATATAAGCCTCTGGTATGATGACTTCTTTAACAGGTTTGTAAGTTCCAAAAAAAGGAATGTTTTTAATATAGGGTTTGCTTTTGTCATAGAATAATCTTTCACCATTTGTGGCTTTACTTTTTTTATAACTGCCTTCATAACCCAAAAAAGACAATTTTTCTACTTTGCTACTGTCAATTGCCCATTGAATTGTATAAGAACTTTTAGGTTGGTATTGTCTCTCGTTCAATGTTTCGATATTTTTGATTTTATTTTTGTTTTTATCTACATATTGTACCACTGCCACCATGAAATCATAGGTGGCTTTTACTCTTTTTGAATACTCTTTCAGCATATGAGTTTCCACTACATAGCCAATAGTATTAAACAATGACGTATAACCTGTGGCATATCTTGGACTGTCGCTAAACTGGGCAAAACCCTCTGCTGGCGTACTGTTCCATACATTTACATAAGGTGTGCACTCAATTTTTTTTTGTTTTAAATCAGCAACTATATTTGGTGTCATTTCATTTTTTACAAAGTCGCCCAAAACATTGCCTAGTCTTTTTGGCTCTGTCATGATATAAGTCAAGGTATATTGATAATCGGCACCATTACTTACATGATTATCAATAAAAATGGCTGGTTGAATTAAGTGAAAAATCTCTGTAAAACTTCTAGTGTTTCGGGTATCCGATTTGATGAAATCTCTATTAAGATCAAAGTTTCTAGCGTTTCCGCGAAAACCATATTCTTCTGGGCCATCTTGGTTGACTCTTGTTGTAGAATTTCTATTCAAAGCACCACCAATATTATAAATAGGGATGGCTACAATCACCACATCTTTTGGCGCTTTAAGTTTTCCTAAAGCCAAATCTCGGTATAATTGCATCGTGGCATCAATGCCGTCAGGTTCGCCGGCATGGATGCCA
>JBILYQ010000094.1:0-7792 GCA_044377655.1 Flavobacterium sp. | reverse complement strand
TTTCATTAAATTGACCTCTGCGGTAATCTCCGCTTTGATGTCACTCGAAATTTTTTTTCCGTCTAGTAGTTGCATTTTGTAGTTATTTTATTTTTAAATAAAAAAAGACGCGATAAATCGCGTCTCAGTATTGTGATTATACTATTTCATTCCACCCATCATTTTCATCATATTCTTTCCACCTGGACCTTGCATCATTTTCATCATTTTGCTCATTTGGTCAAACTGCTTCATCAATTGATTGACTTGTTCTATTTTTGTCCCCGAACCTTTTGCAATTCTGTTCTTTCTTTTTGTATCAATTAAGGAAGGTTTGCTTCTTTCTTTAGGAGTCATGGAGTGAATGATGGCTTCAATATGTTTGAATGCATCATCCTCTATTTCAACATCTTTCAGTGCTTTCCCAGCGCCTGGTATCATTCCAACCAAGTCTTTCATGTTACCCATTTTTTTTATTTGTTGAATTTGAGATAGAAAATCATCAAAACCAAACTCATTTTTAGCAATTTTCTTTTGTATTTTTCTAGCCTCTTCCTCATCATATTGTTCTTGCGCTCTTTCCACTAAGGAAACAACGTCTCCCATCCCAAGAATACGTTCTGCCATACGGGATGGATAGAAAACATCAATCGCATCCATTTTTTCACCAGTTCCAACAAATTTAATTGGCTTATTAACAACCGATTTTATGGAAATTGCAGCACCACCACGAGTATCACCATCTAATTTGGTAAGGATAACTCCGTCAAAATTAAGCCTGTCGTTAAAAGCTTTTGCTGTATTAACAGCATCTTGCCCCGTCATGGCATCCACAACAAACAATGTTTCTTGTGGCTGAATGGCCTTATGAACATTTGCAATTTCGGTCATCATTTCTTCGTCAACCGCCAAACGACCTGCAGTATCGACAATAACCACATTAAAACCATTTGCTTTTGCATAAGCAATAGCCTTTAGCGAAATGTCGACCGGATTTTTATTTTCTGGTTCAGAATATACTTCCACTCCTATTTGATCTCCAACAACGTGCAACTGATTAATTGCCGCTGGACGGTAAATATCACAGGCTACTAAAAGCGGTTTCTTATTCTTTTTTGTTTTTAAAAAATTAGCCAATTTTCCAGAAAAAGTAGTTTTTCCTGAACCTTGTAAACCTGACATTAAAATTACAGTCGGATTGCCTGAAAGATTAATACCTGCAACATCTCCACCCATTAATTCAGTTAACTCATCTTTGACAAGTTTTACTAACAATTGCCCCGGTTGTAACGTAGTCAATACATTTTGTCCAATGGCTTTTTCTTTTACTCTAGTTGTAAAATCTTTAGCTATTTTAAAGTTAACATCGGCGTCAAGCAAGGCACGTCTAACCTCTTTCAAAGTCTCAGCTACATTTACTTCGGTGATTTTTCCGTGTCCTTTAAGGATATGAAATGCTTTGTCTAATTTATCACTTAAATTATCGAACATGATGGTATGGATTTGTAAAATTGAAATGCAAATTTAAGGATTTGCTTTTGAAGTTGTATGCTATTATAAATAAAAAAACCATGCAAAAGCATGGTTAAAAATTGTTAAAGATTTTTTTTTGGAAACCTTGTGTATTAATTTTTCTCAAAAGTTAAATAATCAGTGCCACCATTTCCTCCACTAACATCAATCAATTCAATTTTAGTACTTGTTCTTGAAACGATATCCCAATCATCTGATAAATCTTCAAAATTTGCAGGCGATACAAATAAAATATTAAAATCCAAATCACTACTCGGGCTATTATCACTAGTTACTGACCAAGAACCCGTATAAGTGTTTGTTCCATTTGTGGCTGTCAAAACATTTGATGAGCCAAAGGTAAAATTGTAACCCGCAAAATCCGAAGTTTCATCGGTGTCTGTATCGAAATAATAAGTTACTCGCCAAGTTCCTTGCGTAACAGTATTTACAATTGGTGTTAGATCGGTTGTAGATGAGGAATTACTATCGTCAGAACTACATGTTGAAGCCGTATTAATGATAAAAATACAAGCTAAAATGGAATAAAAAGATACATTTTTCATTGTTGTTTAATTTTAAAATTAGAGTAAAAAAAATTTATTTAGCACTGATATAGTCAGTATAAGTATGGAAAACCATATTAATACTTGGTAAAAGAGACTTTTCGTTTTTAAACTATCCCTGTTTTTTTTTAAAGAAGCGTAAAAAAAATCTAGTCTGTTTCCTTTTGAACTTCTCATTTGAAAAAATTTCATACTGCTTAATTTTAACATAAATTAGTTTTTGGTAAAAGTCAAATAATCAGTCTCTCCATTTCCTCCACTGACATCCTTCAGACGAATTTGTGTTTGAGTGTATTCTATAATTTCCCAATCATCTTCTAATTCTTCTAATTGCAAAGCAGAAAAACTAAGTTCAAGTGTGTCTTCATTGTCGTCAACGTAAGCATCCCAAGAACCCGAAAAAGTATTTGAATTTGTAATTACAGAAACATTTCCATTGGAATTAAACGTAAAATTATAGCCTGAAAAATTAGAAGTCTCATCTAAATCATCAAAGAAATAAGTTACCCTCCATGTTCCTGATTCTAAAAGCGATATAAAATTAGAAGAAATATCAGTATTATTAGAATCGTCATTATCGTCGTCTTCAACATCGTCATCGTTATCATCACAAGAATTGTCAGCAGTTTCTATTGCAATTTGCAACTCGTTATTATTATTAATAACTATTTGTTGTCCATTACCATCCGTAACGGAAATTGGATAATTAATGGTAGCATAATCATCCTCATCAAAATCCTCAAAAAAGTTATACAATTGTGAGTCGCTTGTTATGGTAACGGTCGAGGGTGTTTGACTTTCTGCATTATAATAGGAAATGGTTATCGGATAATTTACAGTCAAACATTCAATTTCATCGTCGTCGTTATCATCTCCACAATCATCTATAATATCATCAAGATCATCGTTGTTTGTAATCACAGTAGTTGAATAATCATTAAATGTAATAGTAATTGGAAAAATAAAACTCACTTCATCATCGTCATCACTAAACTCATTTAAAATATTTTGTACAGTTGCATAACCCGCTTCATCAACTATTGTTATCTGTTGATTATTGACAATAACAGTAACAGGTAAATTCACTCTAAAACAACTTGTACTATCAATAACATTATCCTGAGAAGTTGAATCTTGCGAAACTCTTGACAATAATCCAGTTAATGGTGTTGTACTAGTTAAATTTTGAGGATTTTCATTACTAATTTGTGTTTCCTCACTTTGACAGGAAGTGAACAGCAACATCGAAACCGATGTTAGTAGAAAAATTGATAATACAAACTTTTTCATAATTGATATTTTTTTAGATTTTAAATAAAACAAATAAAAAGAAAAAAACCCTACCCTAAATTATTTTTTTTTAATTTTAAAATCTCAAAACAAACATTTTTACAATGAACAAATCAAAAGTGGAAGGTATTTGCAATGAATTGATTTTTTCTGCTTTTTTTAAAAGCAATGCAAAATTATTACGCAATTATCTACTCTACAAATTTGGAAACGAAGAACAAGCCAATGACATTACGCAAGAAGCTTTCATAAAACTATGGGAAAAATGCTCAGATGTACCGCATGAAAAAGCGAAATCATTCTTATATACCGTTGCCAACAATGCAACATTAAACCAAATTAACCATCAAAAAGTAGTGTTGAATTATTCCAAAATAAGCAGTATTAACGATAGTACTAATCTTAGCCCTGAATTTCTTTATGAAGAAGAAGAATTCAAGAATAAATTAGAAAAGGCAATCCGTAATTTAACTGAAGGACAAAGAATTGCTTTCTTATTAAATAGGATTGAAGGAAAAAAATATGCAGAAATAGCAGAAATGCTAAACATAAGTATCAAAGCAGTCGAAAAAAGAATTCATGGCGCCTTGGTTTCCCTGAGAATAGAAATTGAACAATTTAAGTAGGGTTTTTTTAAACTTACCTGTTTTTACAACAAATGAATACAATGGAAGAGAATTACGAATTAGCAAAATGGTTGGCTGGCGAAATGACAGAAAGTGAATTAATCGCCTTCCAAAAAACACCTGAATTTGTTGTCTACACTAAAATTGCCAACTACTCAAGTAAATTGGAAGTTCCAAGTTTTGACGAAATAAGAATGCACAAAAACGTAATTGATACGAAAAAGCAACCAAAATCAATTCCATTATTTAACACAAAATGGATAAGAATTGCCGCGGTTTTACTTGTGTTTTTAGGTTTAGCTTTTTTTGCAAAAACACAACTCTACTATACAGAATTAGCAAAAAACGGCCAACAATCGACTTTTATATTACCCGACAATTCGGAAGTTGTCTTGAACTCTGGTTCCGAAATGGAATACAAAAATTGGAATTGGGACAATAATCGTGAATTGAATTTAAAAGGGGAAGCCTATTTTAAAGTGGCCAAAGGAAAAACTTTTGAAGTTGTAACTGCATTAGGAAAAGTGACCGTTATTGGAACGCAATTTAATGTGAAAGCTCGAAAAAATCGTTTTGAAGTGACTTGTTACCAAGGAAAAGTAAAGGTAAATCATAACAATAAAACCATACTTCTTACTAAAGGAAAAAGCATAATTTTCGGTATCGGAAACCAGTATGAAATGAAAGAAATCAATGTTACAGAACCTCAATGGAGAAATGGTGAATTGGTTTTTGACAAGGAAAGTTTAGAGACTATCTTAGACGAGCTTAAGAGACAATACAATATAGAATTTGTATTGAAAAATCATAGTTCAGAGCAACTTTTTACAGGTGTAATCCCAATGAAAAATCTCGATGCCGCTTTAGAAATACTGTCTTTTACCTATCATTTACAAGTTAAAAAAGTGTCTACCAAAACAATTGTTTTAGAAAGCTTAAATGTCCAAAAATAAACTGTTTTTCTCACTTATTGCAATCTTTTTTTCATTGATTAATGTTTCATCTCAGGTGGAAAAAAAATCCATTCCTTTAAAAAATATTTTAAAGACAATCAGTGCGGAACACAATATCATTTTCAACTACATAGAAGATGAGATTGCCGTTTTTTCATTAATACCACCCAACAAAGAGCTTTCCTTACTGTCCAAAATTGATTACATCAAAACGGAAACTAAGTTAAAATTCACTGCAAACGCCAACAGGTATTACACGATTTACAATGACACTAAATTAGACAAACCTCTTTGCGGGTATCTTATTGACCGTGAAACGAACGAACCGATTGAAAATGCTGTCATTATCATTTCAAAATCGCAAAAAACAACTTGGAGCAATGCCAATGGCTATTTTGAACTGCCAAAAATTTCGTCAAACACTATTGAAATTAAACACGTAAGCTACGAGTTTTTTGAGATAAATCCAGAAGAATTATCTGAAATAGATTGTCCAAAATTGAATTTAACACCTTTAGCACAAAACCTAGAAGAGGCTATTGTTCAACGCTATTTAACCTCTGGTATTTCAAAAAAAAACAACGGTACATTTGAAGTAAAACCGAAGAAATTTGGTATTCTACCGGGATTAATAGAACCCGATGTTTTGCAGACCATGCAACAAATTCCGGGCATTTACAGCGTTGACGAAACCATTTCCAATATTAACGTTCGTGGTGGAACGCACGACCAAAATCTGTTTTTGTGGAATGGAATTAGAATGTTTCAAACGGGTCATTTTTTCGGTTTGATTTCTGCCTTCAATCCATCTTTAGCACAAACCATTTCTATTTCAAAAAATGGCACTTCAGCCTTTATGGGTGAAAGTGTATCAAGTATGATTGCTATTGATTCGCATTCCAAAACTATTGAAAACAAGCACCAAAGCATCAGTGCAAACCTAATTAGCGCGGAGTTTTATTCGAAAATTAAAGTTTCTGACAAGGCAACTTTTGAGTTTTCAGGAAGACGTTCTTTTGCAGATGCTTTTAGTTCTCCAACCTACAAAAACTATCGAAATAGGATTTTTCAAAACACCATTGTAACTACTATTGACAATAATCAAACGACAGCTATTAAAAGCGATGAGAAATTTTATTTTTATGATTTTACGGCACAATACCAACAAAAAGTGGGAGAAAAAAACGAATTGTTTATTGATATCATTGCCATTGAAAACTCGTTAATAATAGACCAAACTGCTACTTCAATAAGCAAAGAAAGCAACTTAGGTCAACAAAATTTTGGTGGTAATATGTCATGGAAAACCAATTGGAATGCTAACAACACGAGCAAAATACATTTTTACAGTTCGTATTATAACCTAGATGCCACGAATAAATCTTTACAAAACAATCAGGTTTTAAAACAACACAATACGGTCTTGGATTATGGGTTTCAAATAAAAAATACACATCAAATTTCAAAAGTAGTTACATTCCTTAATGGTTACCAATTCAATGAAATTGGAGTGACTAATTTTGACGAAATCAATTTACCTTTTTTCTCTCGAAAAATTAAAGAAGTATTGCGCAACCATGCTATAATTGGAGAGGGAATTTTTCAATCGGAAAATAAAAAAACCTATTTGTGTGCAGGTATTCGAGCTAATTATTTTGAGAAATTTTCGAAAAGCATCATAGAACCACGAATTCAATTTAATCAATCGCTTTCAAACTCTTTGCATTTGGAAATCCTTGGAGAACAAAAAAATCAAAGTTTGTCACAAATCATTGACTTACAAGGCGACTTTTTGGGCATTGAAAAAAGACGATGGACATTGTCAAATAATCAAAATATTCCTATTCAAAAAAGCAATCAGTTTTCTATTGGATTTACATTTAAAAACAATAATTGGCTTATAACTCTGGAAAATTTTTATAAAAAAATTACAGGAATTACAAGTAACAGTCAGGGATTTCAAAACCAATTTGAATATGTGAAATCAAAAGGTAGTTATGAAATTTTAGGCTCTGAAATTTTAGTTCAAAAGAATTTCAATCGCTTTTATACTTGGGTGAGTTATAGTTTTAATGACAACAAGTATTCCTTTGAAACGCTAGATTCGTCTCAATTTCCAAATAATTTTGAATTGGTTCACACCGTTTCTTGGGCAGGAATTTATGAATGGGAAAAACTAAAATTTGCATTAGGAAGCAAGTGGAATTCTGGAAAACCCATTACCACGCCAAAATCTAACATTGTTGATGCTACTGACGTGTCAAATCCAATTATAAATTATAATGATGCTAACAATAGTCGTTTGAAAGAGTATTTTCAATTGAATTTTTCCGCATCAAAAAGCTGGAATTTGTCTCCAAAAGTAGTCATGCAAACCAGCTTTTCCATCCTAAATATTTTGAATACAAAAAATATCATCAATAAGTATTACAGAGTAGATTCGTCTAATAATTCTATTGAAAGTGTGGCTACTTATTCCTTGGAACGAACACCGAACTTGAATATTAAAGTAAGTTTTTAAAATTACATTCGCTCAGGAACTTCAATTCCTAGTAGTTTAAAACCTGATTTAATAGTGTCGCTTACTTTCTTTGAAAGTTGCACTCTAAAGACTTTTTTTGTCAAATCGTCTTCTCCCAAAATAGAAACCGATTGGTAAAATGAATTATATTCTTTTACTAATTCGTAGGTGTAATTTGCCACCAAAGCAGGACTGTGATTGCTTGCAGCGCTTTGAATAACTTCGGGGAAAAGTGCTATTTGTTTTAACAAATCTTTCTCTTTTTGATGAAGCTCAAGAGAGTCGATATCGAAAGTTATATCAAAATCGGCTTTGCGCAAGATGGATTGAATTCTGGCAAAAGTA
>JBILYQ010000341.1:0-2523 GCA_044377655.1 Flavobacterium sp. | reverse complement strand
AGGAACTTTCACATCGGCTTCTTATGCAGGAACTAACGGGGTGATGATTACCAATACCGACGACAATTGGAACCTTGTAGGAAATCCTTATCCATCTGCGATTGACGCTATTAGTTTCTTAACTGCCAATACCAATATTGATGGAAACATTCGCCTTTGGACTCATGGGACTCCATTGAGTGCGGCTGCTGTAGACCCGTTTTATGCGGATTACTTATGTAACTTCACAGTAAGCGATTATGTGAACTTCAATAGTTTGGGCTCTTCTCCGCCAGGTTTTGGCGGAAAGATTGCAGCTGGTCAAGGGTTTTTTGTTTTTATGAATGATGGTCCAGCGACAACAGAGAATGTGTCTTTTAACAACAGTATGCGAAACAATACGTATTCCAATAGTCAGTTTTTTAGAACTAACAATGATGATGTTACGCCACAAACCCAAACAGAACCAGAAAAACACCGTATTTGGTTGAGCTTACTTAACTCTAGCAATGTTCCAGTTACCACTTTAGTAGGGTATGCCACCGATGCTACTTTCGAGAGAGATCGTATGTTTGACGCGCCTCACAAAGTAGGAACGGCTATGGGTATTTACTCTTTGATTGGAGAAAAGTCAATGATTATTCAAGGTCGTCCTGTGCCGTTTGACAACCAAGATATGGTGCCACTTGGGGTAACAATTCCAAGTACGGGAACCTTTAAGATTGCCATCAGTGTGGTGGATGGATTGTTTGACACTACAGAACAGACTATTTATTTGGAAGATACGGAGTTGGGAATAATACACGATATTCGTAGTGCGCCATACCTTTTTACTGCTAATGCGGGGGATTATAAAACCCGTTTTATTTTGCGCTACACCAATCAGGCATTGGGCAATGAAACAATGAATGAAAACCAAACGTTTGCCTATGTTAGTAATAACACGCTTCAGATACAATCTAGCGAAAATATTCTAGAAGTGACCGTTTTTGACGTATCGGGTAAGCTAATAAAAACCTGTAAGCCTATAAATTATAGCAATATTTTAGGAAGTGATTTCAACTTTGCCCAAGGCGTGTACCTAGCTAGAATTAAATTAGAAAACGGTGCCATTGTTGGAAAGAAATTGTTGCATTGATATCAAAAATATATTGGTGTAAGTCTTCATAAAAAAGTAATCTTAAAAAAAAATCCATTTGCGAAAGCAAATGGATTTTTTGTATTCTTTAGTATAGAAACCTATTTCACCAAAGTCATTTCGTCAACAATATGCTTAGCGCCCGAGAAATTCTCAATTACCCATAAAACATAACGAATATCCACATTGATGGTTCTTTGTAACTTACTGTCAAATATAACATCGCCTGCCATGGCTTCGATGTTTCCGTCAAAAGCAAGACCAATTAATTCCCCTTTTCCATTCAATACTGGCGAGCCAGAGTTTCCTCCTGTAATATCGTTGTCAGTCAAGAAATTTACGTGAAGGCTTCCGTCTTTGTCTGCAAAACGGCCATACTCTTTCCCTTTGTTCATCTCTATTAAACGAACTGGCAAGTCAAATTCTTGGTCTCCTTTTTTGTATTTTTTAACCATACCCTCCATCGTGGTGTAGTTGTTTATCTTGGCGTCATTTCGCTTGTCTGCTGGCAATGCGCGCACTTTACCATACGTCAAACGCAAGGTTGAATTGGCGTCTGGGTATTTGATGGTGCCTATTTTAGACTCTCTCAATCCTTCTACTAACAATCTAAAAGACGCGCTGTAATCGTTCTGCGCTTTTGTAATCGCTTCTGATTTTGTGTTGAAATGAGTAATCATGTCATTTGAAAGGACATAAATTGGGTCACTGTCTAACATGGCTTGGCTTGGCAAATCAAGAAATGCTTTTATTCTTTCTTTAGATGTCAAAACGCTCAAATCTACTGCAGCATTTACGTATTGCGTAAAGTCGCCGTTATTTTCTTTGGCTAATTTTTCAACCATCGGAGCAAGAGCATAGCCTTTTGTTTTGCTTGAGTACAATTTTAATTGTGCAGCCAACAAATCTTTCTCGGCTGGAACATGCAATTCTTTGAACATCTCGTCTGCCATTTCAGCAATTCCAGGCGCCATTTCTTTACGTTTGGCCACATCGGCTTTTACGTAGTTTTCTAGTTGTCTACCAACAGTTCTTCCGATGGTACCAAAGGCGGTCGTTCTAAATAATTGTTGCAAATAGTTATCATGTTGCGATTTCTCGTTGGTCAAAGCATAATAATTGTTGATGTTCGAAACCACTTTGCCATACTTGGCTTTGTTTGCCGGTTTGTTCGCCCATTGGTTGAAATTTGCCTCTTGTGCTGCTTTGGATTTAGCGGTACCAAACTTTGTCAACGCATCAATCATCCCTTGACGGTTCTTCCAATAGTTGGCTGTTGAAGCAAATTTTGAAGCGTATATTAAATTTAACGCATCGCTTTGGTTCATGTATTTCTTCATGTTGTCCATGCCAGTCTTGGCGCCTTCAACCCATGCAGGGTAAGCAAATTTTACGTTCTGTTCTAT
>JBILYQ010000093.1:0-7804 GCA_044377655.1 Flavobacterium sp. | reverse complement strand
CATTAACGAATTGACTTTTCTATCTCCAATATGAAAAACACGCTCAACAATATCTTGTTCAATCTCTTGTACCTCTCCTCCTTCTGTTCCTTCTTTTATAATCGCTTTTATTTCCTCCTCGGTAACTTTGCCATCAGCTGTGGGCTTAATTTTAAATACATCCAGAATAAAATCTGTAGTTATCGTTAACAACCATATAAAAGGTGCAGTTATTATAGAAACCATTTTCATGGGAACAGCAACTCCTTTTGCAATGGCTTCAGGATAATTTAGTCCAATTCTTTTAGGCAATAACTCTCCCAAAACAAGAGAGAAAAAAGTCAACACAACGACCACTATACCAACCGACAGGCTTTGAGCATAAGGTTTTAAAGCAGCATAACTTTCTATAAAAATCCTTACATCATCTGTAACTTTCTCACCACTATAAATACCGGTTAAAATTCCAATTAACGTAATTCCAATTTGTACTGTTGATAAAAATTTGTTTGGAGAATTGGCTAAATCCAATGCCACTCTTGCATTGGCATTTCCTTTTTTGGCTGCAGTTTCAAGTCGCGTTTTACGTGCTGAAATCAAGGCTATCTCCGACATTGAAAAGATGCCATTGAGAAGAATTAAAAAAAGTATTATTACTATTTCCAAAATATTATTATTCGTTTATTTTATTTTAAAGCAACATGATGTTGCGGTATACATAACTAGATGAAACCTAAAGTAAATTATCGATGATAGCGCTTAGTCTCCCGGTAATTTCATTGATAGAACCTATTCCGTCAACGGCACAAAACTTGTTTTGAGATTTGTAATAATCCATTAAAGGAGCTGTTTTTTCGTTGTATTCCTGATAACGATTTCTGATTTTTTCTTCATCCTGATCGTCTGGCCGTCCCGATGTTTTTCCTCTCTCCAAAAGACGTTGAACCAAAATTTCATCTTCAGCTTCAAGGGCAACAGTGGCTGTTATTGCTTGGTTTTTTGTTTCTAAAAATTTATCTAGTGCCACAGCTTGCGCCAATGTTCTAGGAAATCCATCAAATAAAAATCCTGCAGATTGCGGATTATTTTCCACTTCGCTTTGTAGCATTTTTATAGTTACTTCATCAGGAACCAAATCGCCTTTATCCATGAAGGTTTTGGCTAATTTTCCTAGTTCTGTTTCATTCTTGATATTAAATCTAAAAATGTCTCCTGTTGAAAGATGTGTTAAATTGTATTTTTCTTTTAAAAATTCGGCTTGTGTACCTTTTCCTGCTCCAGGTTTTCCGAAAAGAACGATGTTAATCATTTTGTAAAAAGTTGTGTGTTATTGATATTGTTTGTTCTGAAATTATTCTGCTAATTGATAAACATCTCTTAAATTTCTTCCAAGTCCGTCATAGTCTAAACCATAACCAACAATAAATTTGTCTGGAATTCTTATCCCAACGTAGTCTAATTTAATATCCTTTTTATAGGCATCCGGTTTAAAAAACAACGTGGCAATCTTTAAATGCTTTACGTTTTTTTGTTTAAAAATGGCCTTCAACTCCTCAATAGTGTTTCCAGTATCAACAATATCTTCCACAATTACTACAGTTTTTCCATCAAGATTGTCATCCAATCCTATTAGTTGTTTCACTTTATTAGTAGATTGTGTTCCTTCATAAGAAGCCATTTTTACAAAATTTACTTCACACATACCTCTGTAATGTTTCATTAAATCAGACATTACCATAAAAGAACCATTCAAAACACCAATAAAAACAGGAATATCATCAAAAAAATCATCATCCATTTTTTTTGCCATGTTGGCTAATGCAAAATCAATTTCTTCCGAAGAAATAAAAGGCTCGAAAGTTTTATCGTGAAGGTGAATCATAACGTCGTTTTTGAAAATAAGAAGCAAAGATAATCAATTGATATTTGATAATTAACAATTGATAATTACTACTTTTGAAAAAAACCTTCTTTTAATGACGATTATATGATTTCAAACAAAGTTTTAATTATTGGAACCGTTTGGCCTGAACCCAATTCAACCGCCGCAGGAAAAAGGATGTTACAAATAATAGAACAATTTCAGATACAGAATTGGGAAGTTATTTTTGCATCATCAGCGATGAAAAGCGAGTTCATGATTGATTTAAAAACCATAAAGGTTGCAACAAAAACCATCGAACTGAACAATTCAAGTTTTGATGATTTTATCACAAAATTATATCCAACGATTGTCCTTTTTGATCGTTTTATGATTGAGGAACAATTTGGCTGGCGTGTGGCTGAAAATTGTCCGGATTGTCTACAAATTCTCGACACCGAAGATTTGCATTTTTTGAGAAATGCTCGTTTGGAAGCTTTTAAAAAAGGGACCATCGTAAACGAAAAAGACTATCTGAAATCGGATTTGGCAAAGAGAGAAATTGCCAGCATCTATCGTTGTGATATTTCATTAATTATTTCGGAAACGGAGATTAATTTACTAACCAAAACCTTTAAAATTGACCAAAGAATACTTCATTATCTGCCTTTTTTACTTGATGAAATCTCAGAAAATGACTTAAACAACTTACCGCCTTTTGAAGAACGAAATCATTTTATCACTATTGGAAACTTTAGGCACGAACCCAATTGGAATGCCGTTTTATATCTCAAAGAAACGATTTGGCCATTGATTAGAAAACAACTTCCAAAAGCAGAAATGCACGTTTATGGCTCGTATGTAACTGCAAAAGCAACCCAAATGCACAATGAAAAAGAAGGATTTCTAATAAAAGGACGTGCAGAAAACGCCAAAGAAGTCATCAAAAAGGGTAGAATTTTACTTGCTCCATTACGTTTTGGCGCTGGAATAAAAGGAAAATTAACCGACGCCATGGAATGTGGCACGCCGAGTGTCACAACGTCAATTGGCGCTGAAGCGATGCACGGAAATTTAGATTGGAACGGAAGTATTACCGACAATCCACACGATTTTGCAGAAGCTGCAATTTCATTGTATACTGACGAAAAAAAATGGAAAATAGCACAGAAAAACGGAATTGAAATCATTAACTCTCGTTACAGTAAAACGCAGTTTGGCAACCTTTTTATCGAAAAAATAAAAGCCACTCAAAACGATTTAGAAAATCATCGAATGGCTAATTTTACTGGAGGAATGCTACAACATCAAACAATGAAAAGCACCAAATATATGAGTAAATGGATTGAGGAAAAGAACAAAAACTAACCGTGAACCGTTTGGTTTTTTCCGTAATTGGTAATAATTGACGCTTCAAAATCTAGCCATTCTCTCCATCTTTTTTCCACATCAATTCCGTGACCATATTTTCTGGCATAGGTAATAAAAGTGGTGTAATGACCGGCTTCACTTTCCATCAAATCCCAATAAAACTTAGACAATTCTTCGTCTTGAATATTCTCTGAAAGCACTTTAAAACGCTCACAACTTCTGGCTTCAATCATTGCCGAAAACAACATGCGTTCCACAAATCCCGAAACACGGCTTCCCGTATTGCTGCGTTTCATGTATTGCGCCAATTCGCCAACATATTCGTCTTTTCTTTCGCGTCCTAACGTCAAACCACGTTTTTGAATAATATCGTTTACCATTTGAAAATGCTCAATTTCTTCTTTGGCCAATGCTAACATATCAGTAACCAAATCGGGATATTCCGAATTTATGGTAATAATCGTAATGGCATTTGATGCTGCTTTTTGTTCGCACCAAGCATGATCAGTAAGAATTTCTTCGATGTTTTTTTCGACAATATTTACCCATCTTGGGTCAGTTGGTAGTTGTAAACGAAGCATTTTGAATTGGATTTATTTTTTGTAAAAATACGAAATAATAGCTTTGAGCCATTAGAATTTATAAATTTGAAATAAAATTATCAAAATGAATTTTGAATTTTACAATCACATTGCAAAAAGTTCAGCGGCAACCGAAAATAGAAATAGCATTTTGAATTTCGTTATTGAAAATCCATATTTAATGATAGATTTGACCACAATAGCATTCGACATAAATGATAAAAATCATTACAAAGCAGTTTGGATAATCGAACTGATTGCCGAAAAAAATCCCGTTGTATTGTTTCCCTACCTCGATACAATTTGCAAAACCCTTCCTGAATTTAAAAACCATTCTGCCGTAAGAGGAATGTCGCGGACAGTATATTTCCTATCAACTTCAAAAGAAATTACACTGACGGAAACTCAAGAAGAAAAAATCATAGAAACCTCCATGGATTGGCTCATCGGAGATGCGCGGATTGCTCCAAAAGTTTTTGCCATGAGAACACTTTATGAATTTTCAACCCAAAATCAATGGATAAAGGAAGCGCTGAAAAATGTTTTATCGGAAAATTATTTGCAACAATCCGCTGGATATAAAGCTGCTGCAAGAGCTGTTTTGAAAAGCATAAACTAGGTGTAAATTGTACATTTTGAAATTTGAAATTTGTATCTTTGTCGAAACAACAACATCATGGACTATTTCTCTTCAGATTTCAAATTAGGGATTCTCGGTGGCGGACAACTTGGCAAAATGCTCCTTGCAGAAACCAGAAAATTTGATATACAAACGTATATTCTCGATCCAAGTGACGAAGCGCCAGCTAAAATAGCATGTACCAAATTTTTTCAAGGTGATTTAATGGATTTTGAAACCGTTTACAATTTTGGAAAACAAGTTGATGTTCTAACTTTTGAAATTGAGTTGGTGAATATTGAAGCGCTGGAAAAATTAGAAAGTGAAGATGTTATTGTGTATCCGTCTTCAAAAACGCTGAAAGAAATCCAAAATAAAGGTATCCAAAAAGATTTTTACAAAGAACACGGAATTCCAACTGCTGATTATACCCGTTTTGAAAATACCGAAACCTTACGAATAGCAGTTGAACACAATAAAATCGATTTGCCTTTCATCTGGAAATGCACCGAATTTGGCTATGATGGAAACGGCGTGAAAGTAATTCGAAAAAGCTCGGATTTGGACAATTTACCCAATGTGGAATGCATCAAGGAAATGATGATTCCGTTCAAAAAAGAATTGGCCGTGATTGTTTGCCGGAATCCATCGGGCGAAATCAAAACGTATCCGGTTATTGAAATGGAATTCCATCCCGAAGCCAATCAGGTAGAATATGTAATTTGTCCTGCCCGAATTGAGGAAAGCGTAGCCACAAAAGCGAGAGTTATTGCGCTAAATGTTTCCAAAAAATTCAATCATGTTGGGATTTTGGCTGTGGAAATGTTCCAAACCGAAGACGATGTAATTTTGGTAAATGAAGTGGCGCCACGTCCTCACAATTCCGGACATTATTCCATCGAAGCCAGTTATACATCACAATTCGAAAATCATTTGCGTGCCATTCTCGATTTGCCTTTAGGCAATACAGACAGCAAATTGGCCGCCATCATGGTAAATCTTTCGGGCGAAGAAGGTTTTTCTGGCGATGTAAAATACCAAAACATAGAAAAGATATTAGCGATTAATGGTGTAACGCCTCATATTTATGGGAAAAGACAAACACGTCCTTTCCGTAAAATGGGACATGTGACCATTGTAAATGAAAATATGATGTCCGCCAGAAGAATTGCGGAAGAAGTAAAAGAAACCATTAGAGTAATTAGTTAAAAACAAATAAGAATGAGTAAAGTAGCCGTAATAATGGGCAGTATTTCCGATATGCCAATCATGCAAGAAGCCATCGATATTTTAAATGGTTTTGACATTGAAATCGAAGTCGATATTGTTTCGGCACACAGAACTCCCGAAAAATTATTTGATTTTAGCAAAAATGCACACACTCGTGGCATTTCAGTAATCATTGCTGGTGCTGGTGGTGCAGCACATTTACCAGGAATGGTAGCCAGTATGTCGCCGCTTCCCGTGATTGGCGTTCCTGTAAAATCAAGCAATTCTATTGATGGTTGGGATTCAGTTTTGTCTATTCTTCAAATGCCAGGTGGCGTTCCTGTGGCGACCGTAGCGTTGAATGGCGCCAAAAATGCCGGAATTCTTGCCGCACAAATCATTGGCACATCGGACAAATGTGTTTTGGACAAAATAGTTTTATATAAAGAAGGATTGAAAGATGCCGTTAACAAGGCTGCAGAAACTTTAAATAAATAAAAAAAACTCCAAATATGGAGCTTTTTTACTGATGGTTTATCCTTAAACTATCTCTTTAGTTTCTTCAACAATTCCTTCAAATTCAGACGCAACAATGTCGTCTCTGCTTATCCAATATTCGGAAGTGGTGATTTTAAAATTTGTGTTATTCGAAGATTTCAAATTCCACAAAATATCTTCCGCTTCGGGAAACGGAGCGTTTTCATGCATTTGATAATCAAATAATCTGTTGATTAAATTACTGTCTGACAATCCTTTTCCCAACAATTTCAATACATTTTCTTTGGTCAAGTTGTCTTCCGATTGGTTTTCTAAAGACGTAATTGTACAATCGATTACGGTTGCTTTTGCATTTGGAAATTTACCATTATAAGCTTTGAATAGTAATTGATTGATATGAAATAACGTTCCGTGCAGACCAATTTCCGGGTATTCTTCACAAACTTTATCTAACAACATGTCATTAGAAATTTGCTGAATCTGACCTTCATTTAAATCTTCCGATAATTTATATTCCAATACGATTGACGCAGCTTCATTGGGTTCGAAATCAGAAATTGCCATAAACAACAATTCTTTTAGACTGGCCGTATCGGAATTGGCTGCTTCGGGATAGTCGAATTTGCCCAACAAGTTTATATAATCCTCATTTGTCCAATAGTTTTCAATTTCATCAACCGTTTCCACCTTCTGTATTTCAACTTTGTACTTCATAATTTCTAAATTTTCGAGATTTACATTTTCATAAATCTAACTATTTGACAATTTAAGCCAATTAAACGGGTTGCCGAAATAAATAACATTTATATAACAGTCCTAAAAAATTAATTTTAACCCAAAATCCGCCATCAACCAATCGCCATTTTTATTAAATGGTTACCTTTGTTGAAACTCAAAAAATACGTTTTTAAGAATATAATAAACACTCATACAATGAAAATCTTAACATCAACATTCAATACAAAATACGATACCGCACCTTTTTCACAAATAAAACTGGAAGACTACAAACCTTCTTTTATTGAAAATATTGCTGCCGCAAGAGCCGAAATCGACACTATTGTAAATAATCCTGAAGCACCAACTTTTGAAAATACCGTTGCCGCTTTGGATTTTTCGGGTAATGCTTTGGACCGATTATCGTCCATTTTCTTCAATTTGAATTCGGCGGAAACTTGTGATGAAATGCAAAAAATTGCCCAAGAAGTATCGCCATTGTTGACAGAGTTTGGAAATGACATCACTTTGAACGAAGACTTATTCAAACGAATAAAATCGGTTTTCGAGCAAAAAGACACTTTGTCTTTGACTACGGAACAAAATACTTTACTGGACAAAAAATACAAAAACTTCACCCGAAACGGCGCGTTATTATCCGAAGATAAAAAATTAAAATTGCGTGAAATCGACACGGAATTGGCAAAGTTAAAACTGACTTTTGGAGAAAACGTTTTGGCCGAAACCAACAATTACGAATTAATCATCACCAACAAAGACGACCTGAAAGGATTGCCAGAAGGAACCATTGAAGCCGCAAAAGCATTGGCAAAAAGCAAAGACAATGAAGGTTGGATTTTCACATTGGATTATCCAAGTTACATTCCGTTTGTGACCTATGCCGACAATCGCAAATTACGAAAAGAAATTGCAATTGCAGCTGGAAAAAAAGCATTCCAAAACAATGAA
>JBILYQ010000092.1:0-7805 GCA_044377655.1 Flavobacterium sp. | reverse complement strand
ACACCAATATCCAAATAAAACTAGATTTTATCAACCCAGAAAGCGCAGAAAAATATGTTGAAAAAGGCTGGGATGAAGAAAAACAAATGTACTATTATCTAGTCTATTTCAACAAAGAACAGAAAAGTTAATACAGCGGTTTTTCAACTCCTTGAACAAAACAATTCTTTCATAATTTTAATCCCCATTTATATATTTATTTGGGGATTTTTTTTATCATTCTAAATTTAATACCTTTCCCTTTTTGAAAAGAATATGTGGTTCAAATATCTTTTAATTGCAATCTTGTTTTTCAGCTGCCAAACCATGACAGCTCAAGAAAAAACACCCACTAAAGATTCTATAAAAGTATATAAAGACATAGAAAAATATTCCAAAAAAAGCAAGTTTGGAAAATTTGTATACAAGCTTTTATTCAAATCTACACGAGCCAGAAAAACAACCTTAAAAACCCTAAAAAAAAGATATTTACTCCAAAAATCTTTTGACAAACACGAAGGCAAAATTATCAGAAACATCAATATTGAAACCCTTGATCCATTCGGTTATTCTGCAGAAAACGAAAAAGACATCCCTAACAAAGGATTTGAAAAATTTGGAAATAGTGTTCATCTAAAATCAAAAAATTGGACCATTCGCAACTTATTATTATTTAAAAAAAACGAACCCCTTGACTCTCTTGTAGTGAAAGAATCGGAACGTTTAATTCGTCGACAGCGATATACAAGAAGTGTTGTTATAAAACCTTTACCCATAGGAAGTAGCAAGGATTCTGTAGACATATCAATCCGCGTTTTAGACTCATGGACATTAGTGCCAACAGGCGCAATATCGAGCTCCAAAGGAAATCTTGAGTTAACAGAACGTAATTTTTTAGGATTAGGACATTCCTTCGAAAACAATTTTACAAGACGTTTTTCCGATGATAATAAAGCCTACAGTGGCAGATACACCATTGGAAATATCAAAAACACATTCATAAATACAACACTAACCTACAATAAAGATTTAGAAAACAACACCACAAAAAGTATAAAAATAGAACGAATATTTTTCTCGCCTCTAACTCGATTTGCAGGTGGTGTTTTTCTAGAAAACCACATATTCCGCGACTCGCTACCTGATAGTAATACTAATTTTGAAATCCAACCCTTCAAAAATGAAACTCAAGATTTTTGGCTAGGTTATGCCTTCAAAATCTTTAAAGGAAAAACGGAAGATTACAGAACCACAAACCTTGTAACAACCATTGGATTTAAGGACCTAAAATATTTAGATTCGCCATCAATTATTTATGACCCAACAAATTTTTTTAATTCTGAAAAATTATACCTAACAAGTATTGGAATCACAGCAAGAAAATTTGCCGAGGACAAATATTTATTCAACTACGGAATAATTGAAGATGTTCCCTATGGTCAAGTTTACTCCATAACCGCAGGATTTCAAGATAAAAATCATTTAAAACGCGCCTATTTTGGAGCCCGATTTGCTTATGGTGATTTTTTCAGGATTGGCTATCTAGGCACCAATGTGGAATGGGGAAGTTTTTTTAATAATGGCAACATAGAAGAAAGCACTTTAAGAATTGAAGCCAATTATTTTACCGATTTATACACTCTAGGCGATTGGAAAATTAGACAATTTATAAATTCCTCCTTTATTTTTGGAAACCATAGGGAACCAATAATCAAAGACCGATTAAATATTAATGAAGAAAATGGAATTGGAGGTTTTAATAGCACACTATTACTTGGAACCAAAAAACTACTGACTACTTTTCAAACCCAAACCTATGTTCCTGGTAATTGGCATGGATTTCGTTTTAGTCCTTTTTTCAACTTTACTTTAGCCATGCTTGGAGACGAATCAAATACCGTTTTTGAAAATAAATTGTATAGCAAAGTTGGTATTGGAGTTTTAATAAATAATGATTACTTGGTCTTCAATAGTTTTCAATTATCAATTGCATTTTATCCCAACATTCCCAATGAGGGTTATAATGTTTTCAAAACAAACTCCTTCAAAAACAATGATTTAGCAATTCCAGATTACCAAATTGGCCAACCAATTATTGTTCCCTATCGATAACTCCACTTTATTCTGAATTTAGAATTATTAAATTTCTGTAGGGTTTATTTATAGTAAACTGTTAACATATCACAGTTCATCGATTATTTTTTGATAATTCGATAAAAGTTAATATGTTTAATACTCCAAATCAACCCGTTAACCTATGAAAACTAACAAACAACCAAAAAAAATTCTAAGAAGAATTTTTTTCTGTTCCCTTTTTGGACATCGCTTTTTTACAACCAAAAAAGTAAATTCACATTTTAATGAATATGAATGTTCCATTTGCCATCTACAGGTCACAAATGACAGTAAAGGAAAAAAAATTATCTTGACTGCCAAACTAAAAGAAATCAACGAAGCAATCCAATTCATCCACCAGAAAAAGCGCTTGCAACATTAATTTTGATTTAAAGAAAGAAAAAAAGTAACAAAAAAAAGATTCGCTCGTCATACAGCTATCTAATCGTTACTATCTTGGAAACTATATTATCTATTAAAAATTTAAACAAATATTACGGCAAAATACATGCTGTAAAAAATGTTTCGCTTGAAATTCACAAAGGAAATGTGTATGGAATTTTGGGTCCAAACGGAAGCGGAAAATCTACAACTTTAGGGATTGTTTTAAACGTGGTCAACAAAAATTCTGGAGAATATAGTTGGTTTGGTGGTTCTATGGAAACCCATGAAGCCTTGAAAAAAGTGGGAGCAATCATCGAAAGACCTAATTTTTATCCCTACATGACTGCCGAGGAAAACCTAAAGCTAGTTTGCAAAATAAAAAATATTGATTATTCTAAAGTAACAGAAAAACTAGAATTAGTTGGCCTTATCGATAGAAAAGATAGCAAGTTCAGAACTTTCTCTTTGGGAATGAAGCAACGATTAGCCATTGCTTCGGCCTTATTGAATGATCCCGAAATTTTGATACTTGATGAACCCACCAATGGACTTGATCCACAAGGCATTCACCAAATCCGAGATATTATTAGGTTGATTGCCTCACAAGGCACAACTATTCTATTAGCTTCCCATTTGTTAGACGAAGTGGAAAAAGTATGCAGCCATGTTTTGGTACTTCGTTTTGGCGAAATTCTTTATTCTGGAACAGTAAACGGCATGAGTACAAGCGGCGAATATTTTGAATTACAAGCCGACAATAATATTGAATTGGTGGAAATTTTAAAACGCCACTCCGACATTGAAAGAACAGAAGAAAAAGAGGGTAAAATTTTGGCTTATACCAAAAACCCTATCCAATCTTCTAGTTTAAACCGCTATTTGGTCGAAAACAACATTTATTTAAACCATTTAGCCAAAAGAAAATCAAGTTTGGAAGAGCAGTTTTTAGAATTAACCAATAAATAATCAACAGAATTATGAAAAGATTACTATCAATAGAACTCCAAAAGATTTGGAAGAATAAAGCCAGTAAAATATTAACCATCAGCTATTTTGTGATACTATCATTTATTGCTTTGATAGCTTCTATCAAATTTGACATAGGAAATTTCAAATTACACTTGGCCGAAATGGGGATTTTTAATTTTCCTTTTATTTGGCATTTTAACACCTACATTGCCGCAATCTTAAAATTCTTTTTAGCTATTGTAATTGTTTCCATGATGGCAAACGAATATAGTTATGGCACTTTAAAACAAAATTTAATTGATGGAATGAGCAAAAGAGAATTTGTGCTCTCAAAGTTTTTGACCGTAGTTTTATTTGCCGCAGCTTCTACAGTTTTCATTTTTATAATGTCATTACTATTAGGTTTAAGTTTTTCTTCCTACACAGAAATTGGAATTATATTTTCTGATTTAGACTATGTTTTGGCTTATTTTATTAAGCTAGTCGGGTTTTTCTCTTTCTGTTTGTTTTTGGGTGTTTTGATAAAAAGATCTGCCTTTGCAATTGGTTTTCTATTTGTTTGGAATATCATTGAAGGAATTGCAAAAGGAATTTTGACATTCAAAATTTTTCCAAAAAGTGAAACTGCTAGTTCAATTACACAGTTTTTCCCATTAGAATCCATGAGCAATTTAATTGTAGAACCATTTACAAGATTATCAGTAATTAAAAACATTCAAGCGGCCGTTGGAGACAATGCTGTAAAAGATTACAGCGTTCATTATTCGTCAATTATAATAGTACTTTGTTGGACTGTTATATTTATGTTAATATCCTATAAATTACTAAAAAAACGAGATTTGTAGTATCTTTGCGGACGCTATGAAATTCGGAAAAATTCTATTTATAATCCTTTTTTTTTGTTTAAACGCTGGAAATATTTCAGCACAAAACATCACAATTGATGACACTTTTTCAGTGCAACAATTAGTGGAAAATGTTTTAATAAACAGCTCGTGTGCCAATGTTACCAATTTTTCGGTAAGCGGCGGAGATTTCGGAACTGGAGAGCAAAGTTTTGGCTATTTTACATCTGGAACAAGCGGATTTCCATTTGCAAATGGCATAATTTTAAGTACTGGAAAAGCAACTTCAGCTTCTGGTCCTAATGACTTTATATTAAGCGAAGGAAATACAAATTGGATGGGCGATAGCGACTTAGAACAAGCACTTGGGGTTTCAAACTCAATAAATGCAACCATCTTGGAATTTGATTTTATCCCGTTAACAAACAAAATTAGTTTTGATTATATCTTTTCTTCAGAGCAATATTTGTTAAATCCAAACAGCAACCAATGTAATTATACAGACGGATTTGCCTTTTTGCTCAAAGAAGTTTCTAGTGCTGTACAATACCAAAATTTGGCTGTGATTCCTGAAACCAACATCCCTGTAAAAGTCAATACCGTTCGTGGAACAGGAACAATATGCCCTTCGGCAAATGAAAGCTATTTTGATGCTTTTAACGGAACGAATCACCCCACGAATTTCAATGGACAAACCATAGTCCTACAAGCAGAAGCAGCTGTAGTTTCTGGAACTACATATCATATAAAATTAGTAATTTCAGATCAAGGCAATAATTTATATGACTCGGCAATTTTTCTTGGAGGGGGTAGTTTTCAAAGCGTCATAGACTTAGGTCAAAACCGATTAATCGCTACAAACAATCCAGTTTGCGCCAATCAAACAGTTGATATTGATGCCACCCAACCGGGAAGCAATACCTACCAGTGGTTTAAAAACGGTAATTTAATTACTAGTGAAACAAATCCAATTTATACTGTTACAAGCTCAGGAATATATAAAGCGGTCGTTACCTTAAATGGCTCAAGTTGTGTTGCAAATGGCGAAATTACAGTAGAATATGTTGATTTGCCTATTTTGACAAATCCAGTAACTTTGGTGCAATGTGATGAAGATAATGACGGTATCACCACTTTTGATATAACAAAATTGAATTCTCTTATTACACAAGGAAGCACAGAAATAGATAGTTTTGTGTATTATGAAAACTTATTGGATGCTCAAAATCTAATTAATAATATTCCCAATCCAACTGAATTTCAAAATACCTCAACAAACAGCATTATTGTAAGGATTACCAATAATTTTGGATGTGTAAATTACGCAACTATCAACCTGCAAATTGCAAATAATACTTTACCCGTTATAAACCCTATTGTAGTTTGTGATGAAGATGGTAATTTTGATGGTTTCACTTTCACTGACTTAAATCAAACCGTTACTCCACAAATCACTTTTGGCTTACCGCTAGGTTTAACTGTTGAATATTATTCAAATATCGGTAATGCTGTTACAGGAAATAATCCGCTATCAAATAATTTTACGAATTCTTTGGCGTCAAATCAAATTATTTTTGCACGTATTATAAACGGTCCTGATTGTTATGGCATAATTCCAATTAATATACAAATTATTGCTTTTAATCCAACGGACTTTGAACATGAAGATTTGACTTTGTGCGAAGGCGAAAGTTATTTTTTAGAGGTGGCAACTGGATTTTCAACTTATTTATGGAATACTGGAGAAACCACTTCAAGCATCGTATTATCTGCAATTGGAAATTATTCGGTAACTGTAACGAATCAATTTGGATGTGAAGCCACTAAAACGTATACAATAACAAGTTCAAGTCCACCAACTATTACCTCTATAGATATAAATGATTTTTCGGGAAACAATAATACTGTTCAAATTAATGTCACAGGAAGCGGAGATTATCACTATTCGTTAAATGGCATCAATTTTCAAGATAGTTCCTTTTTTAATAATGTAATTACAGACGAATATCTTGTTGTGATAAAAGATAAAAACGGCTGTAATCCAGCAGCGATGCAGCAAATTTATGTTTTGGATTATCCAAAATTCTTTACACCAAACGGAGACGGAATTAATGATATATGGTATATCAAAAAAATGGAGCAGCAACCAAATGCTACTATTACCATTTTCGACAGGTATGGCAAATTACTTTATTATTTCAAAGCAAATCAACAAGGATGGGATGGCACGTTCAACCAAAATGCGCTTCTTTCCTCCGATTATTGGTTTGTATTGAATTTAGAAAATGGAAGGAAAATTAAGGGCCATTTCTCACTTAAGCGCTAAGATTATGTTTTTTTTACTAATTTTATAAAATGAAAAAGATTACCAACTTACTGATACTGTTATTTTCATTAACTGCATTTGCCCAATTTAGCAAAACGCATTATATTCCACCTTTATCTGGGTCTAGTAATGTAATCGCTGAAGAGCAATACCTTTATATTTCAACACCTAGCACTACTCCTATTAACTTTAAAATTATTCAACTTGGAAGTACCAATGTTATTGGAACAGTTTCTAGAGACACTCCTTACATTTTTTATCTTGGAAATGGAGTAAACACTAGGCTGCATGTTGGTAGTGATTTTGTCAATTCTGTAATTAGCAATAAAGGTTTTATTGTTGAAGCCGATGACGTAGTTTATGTTACTGCAAGAGTAGTTGCTGGTGGAGGCAATCAAGCTGGTTTATTAGTTTCAAAAGGTTTAGCAGCGTTAGGAACGCGTTTTAGAATTGGAGCATTCACAAATAATGATGCGCCTCAGTATGGTGTAAATCATTATACTTTTATATCCGTATTAGCAACAGAAAATAACACCATAGTAAGTTTTGACGATATAAGACCTGGCGTAGTTTTGATAAATAATGAATTAGTTGGCAACAATCCTTTACCTATCGTTCTAAATAGCGGAGAAAGCTTTGTATTAGCAGTTCAAGGTCCAGACGAGGCCAATAGAGACGGATTGATTGGTTCATTAGTCACTTCAGACAAACCCATTGCGGTTAATTGCGGTTCATATGGAGGAACCAATGGAGAAATGAGCAATCTCGATTTGGGTTTTGACCAAATTGTATCGGCGGAAAGAACAGGACAAGAGTTTATCTTTATCAAAAGTACTGGGCTTGATGCAGTAGAAAAAGTTTTAATCGTTGCTGATGAAGATAATACAGAAGTCTTTTTAAATGGCAATCCAACGCCATCGTATACTTTAAACGCAGGACAATATGCTGCAATTGCAGGAAATAATTATTCCTCGCAAGGAAACATGTATGTCAATACTTCAAAAAATGTATTTGCATATCAAAGTGTTGGTGACAATGTGCGTACAGACCAGGCTAATCAGGAAATGTTTTTTGTTCCGCCTTTAAGTTGTCAAACACCAAAAGTCATTGATAACATCCCTTTTTTAGAACAAATTGGCACCCGCTTTTTTACAGGACGTGTTACTATCGTTACAAAAACTGGTTCT
>JBILYQ010000340.1:0-2541 GCA_044377655.1 Flavobacterium sp. | reverse complement strand
CTTTTAACCTCTCCATAGGATAACTTCCTCTTCAAATAAGCTTTCATTTGTTTGAAATCTGTTGTCAAAGACCAGTTAAATGTTAGTAATCCGTATAAAAAAATAGAATAGTAATGTTGAAATCTGTGGAAACTATACCATTTTGCATCTTTGGTAAATCGGATTACCCTTCCAGCATCCAAATCTTCATCATGACCAGGAATATTTGTATAACTATGATGCAAAACATTGTGTTGCACTTGCCAATTGTATACATTCCCGGCTAGGATATAAATGGATCCTCCCATGAATTTGTTAATCCAGTTTTTGTTTGAATAAGATCCATGATTACCATCATGCATTACATTCATTCCGATTCCTGCCATTCCAATTCCAATTACAATCGATAGTAGCAAGAACAACCAAAAAGGCATGCTAGTCATTGTTATGATTAAAAAGTATGGAGTAAGGAAAACAGTGAATAAGATAATTGTTTTTAAGTAAAGTTTCCAATTTCCTGTTTTTTGGATATTGTTCTCTTTGAAATAGGTATTAACTCTAGAGTTTAAAGTCCTGAAAAACTTGAGATTATCTTGTTTGGCAAAAGTAGGCGCAGTAGTATTCATAATTTTTATGGTATGTGACAAAGGTAATTATTATAAATTTTTGTTTCACAAATTTGTGATAAATATTTCAACACTAAAGTATTACTTTTGTTAAAAATTACAACATGGACGAAATTCTAAAATATTTTCCCGATTTAACTGACAATCAAATAAAGCAATTTCAAAAATTAGAAGTTTTATACCAAGATTGGAATGCCAAAATCAATGTTATTTCCAGAAAAGATATTGATGAACTCTATACTAAGCATGTTTTGCATTCATTAGCCATTGCTAAAATTCAGCCTTTCGAATCAGGAACCTATATTTTAGATGTTGGCACTGGTGGTGGTTTTCCCGGAATTCCTTTAGCGATTCTTTTCCCCGAAACACGTTTTTATTTAATTGATATAATTCTAAAAAAAATAAATGTGGTAAAAGCAGTTGCCGAAGCTTTGGAATTAAGAAATGTAAAAGCGGAACAAATCCGTGCTGAAAATGTAAAAGGTGATTTTGATTTTATTTTAAGTCGTGCTGTGACTAATATGCCCGATTTTGTTTCATGGGTAAAAGACAAAATTAAAAAGCAAAATAAACACGAATTAAAAAACGGAATACTTTATCTCAAAGGAGGCGATTTAACTGAGGAGTTGAAAGACTTTCCAAAAGCTACAGAATATAATATTTCAGAATTTTTTTCCAATGAATTCTTCGAAACCAAAAAAGTAGTGCATTTGCCTTTGAAGTTTAAAGTATAAAATGTATTGGAAATATTGAATTTTTAACTTCAAAACAATTCAAAATTAAATATGGACAAATTACAATCGTTAAGCTTTTTGCTGGTATTGTTTATAACAGCCAGCGTAAATGCACAAAATGGAGACATGGGAAACTGGTTCCTATATTTCGGTAACCAAAAAATAAACAATAAATGGAATTGGCATAATGAATTGCAATATCGTAACTATAATTTCGCTGGAGATTTAGAGCAATTATTGTTAAGAACAGGAATTGGATATAATTTGTCCGAAAACAACAATAATGTATTGTTGGGATATGCTTATGTTCATTCAGAACCCTATATTGCTGGAACAAACGATAAATCAAACACCAACGAACACCGTATCTTTCAGCAATTCATTACCAAAGAAAAATTTGGAAGAGTAAATATTCAACATCGATATCGTTTTGAACAACGATTTATCGAAGGTGATTTCAAGATGCGTGCGCGTTATTTTCTGTCTTTTAATGTTCCAATTAACAAAAAAGAAATGGAGAAAAATGCGGTTTACGTTTCGGTTTATAATGAAATTTTCATCAATACCGTACCCGATTATTTTGACAGAGACCGTATTTATGGAGGAGTTGGCTATTGTTTCAATAAAAATTTCAAGGTCGAGGCTGGTGTAATGACGCAAATTCTGTCAAACTCTAGTAGAACTCAATTTCAAATTATGTTTTTTAATAGTTTGCCTTTTTAATAGTTTTAGAAAATTTAAATCAAAACCCACAAGAACTCAAACTATTTGATTCTTGTGGGTTTTTAAATTTAGTACTTCGTATATCTAACTTTGCACCTTGAAAACTATTCTCCCAAAAACGGGTATCTATAATCTTCTGGAGTGACAAACGTCTCTTTGATAGTTCTTGGCGAAGCCCATCGCAATAAGTTCAAAGCTGAGCCAGCTTTGTCATTCGTTCCTGAAGCTCTTGCGCCTCCAAAGGGTTGCATTCCTACAACAGCGCCAGTTGGTTTGTCATTAATGTAAAAGTTTCCAGCCGCATTTTGCAAAGCAATTGTGGCCTCTTCAATAGCGTATCTATCTTGACTGAAAATAGCGCCAGTCAAAGCGTATTCCGAAGTTTGGTCAACTAATTTTAAAGTTTCATTCCATTTAGAATCTTCATAAACATAAATGGTCATAACTGGTCCGAACAATTCGGTTTCCATAGTGGTGTA
>JBILYQ010000091.1:0-7847 GCA_044377655.1 Flavobacterium sp. | reverse complement strand
AATTCTGCCCAACACATCGATTTCTCAAGACATGATTGCTGGTTTTCCGACGGAAACGGAGGGAGATCATCAGGACACGTTAAGTTTGATGGAGTATGTCAAGTATAATTTTGGGTATATGTATTCGTATTCTGAGCGTCCGGGAACTTTGGCGGGACGAAAAATGGAGGATGATGTTTCCGATGTGACAAAACTGAGACGTTTGCAGGAAATTGTAGATTTGCAGCAAAAACATGCTTGGTTACGAAGTGAGGAATTCATTGGACAAACGGTCGAGGTTTTGATTGAGAAAGTTTCAAAAAAGTCAAAAGAAGAATTTTCGGGACGGAATTCGCAGAGTATTACGGTGGTTTTTCCGAGAGAGGAATATAAGATTGGGGATTTTGTGAATGTGAAAATAGAAAGTTGCACTAGCGGTACTTTGATTGGAAAAGCAGTTGGGTATTCGAACATGAATTAAATTATTATGGAAACAGTTCAAAATATAAAACAGCGGTTTGAGATTATTGGGAACGACCCAAAATTGAATCGTGCCATTGAGAAAGCGATTCAGGTTGCTCCGACTGATATTTCGGTTTTGGTTGTGGGCGAAAGTGGCGTTGGAAAAGAAAGTATTCCTAGAATTATTCATTCGCTTTCGCACCGAAAACACGGAAAATACATTGCCGTAAACTGCGGCGCTATTCCAGAAGGGACGATTGATAGTGAACTTTTTGGCCATGAAAAAGGCGCTTTTACAGGAGCGACAAACACCCGTGAAGGTTATTTTGAAGTGGCTGACGGCGGAACAATTTTCTTGGATGAAGTAGGCGAATTGCCTTTGACAACCCAAGTACGATTGCTTCGAGTTTTGGAAAATGGTGAGTTTATAAAAGTAGGTTCATCACAGGTTCAGAAAACCAATGTACGGATTGTGGCTGCGACCAATGTCAATTTGTTTGATTCAATTGAAAAAGGAAAATTCCGCGAGGATTTGTATTATAGACTGAGTACCGTTGATATTCCTTTGCCGCCATTGCGTGACAGAAAAGAAGATATTCATTTGTTATTTCGGAAATTCGCAGCTGATTTTGCACACAAATATAAAATGCCAGCCATAAAACTTAGCGACGAGGCGGTTTCCTTTCTTCAAAAATACCGTTGGAGCGGAAACATTCGACAATTGAGAAATATGGCGGAACAAATTTCGGTTTTGGAAACCCAACGCGATATTTCATTGTCCACCTTGCAATCCTATTTGCCAATGGAAGGAAGCAATTTACCTTCGGTTATCAAGGACAAAAAATCGGAGAGTGATTTTAGTACCGAAAGAGATATTTTGTACAAAGTCCTTTTTGAAATGAAAAGTGATTTGAATGATTTGAAAAAATTAACCTTGGAGTTAATGAAAAACGGCTCGGCAAAAGCACAGGAAACCAACACCAATTTAATTCAAAAAATTTATGGCTCAAAGGGAACAGATAGCGAGATTTCGTTTGAAGAAGAGCCGAGAAGAAATGTAATTCAGCATAAAAACCCGAACGTTCAGGAGGATTATAACAATGAATATGATGAAGATTATCTATTTGCTGAAACTGTTGAGGAAGAAGAAGAAGAAGAAGTTTTGAAACTAGAACTAAGAGAGATTGAAATGATTAAAAAATCGTTGGAACGTAACAAAGGAAAACGAAAAGCGGCAGCAGAGGAATTAGGGATTTCAGAAAGAACCTTGTATCGGAAAATAAAACAGTTTAATTTGTAAAAACATTTTCATAGATTTGTTAAATTAAATTTTTTTTATGAAAAAGTTTTACTTTGTTTTAATTTCAATTTGTTTGTTGACATCTTGCTCTAATGATGCTTCAACAAATGATTCTAATCCAAATTTACTTCAAAGAGTAGATTTTTATCCTGGTTTGACATTTGAAAGACGATGGTTTTTCAATAGTGACGGTTTATTAAATGAAATAAAAAAAGCAGACGGAACTATTGTTCAGAATTTTACTTATGATTCTAATAACCGTTTAACTAGTTCAACTCTTTTTAATGAAAATGAGGTTAACGAAACTCATACTTTCACCTATGACAACAATGATTTTGTGACTACTGTTGATGGAGAAATTGTAAATTATGAATCAGCCTTAAATGCCTACTACACTGGCGATTTAAATCAGGGTTACAGACTGACCAAAATTAACAATGAGAAACTATTAGTTGAAGGAAAAACCGCTTATCTGGATTTTGATGCTGATATAGGCTATTACGAAGTAATACTAAATGATATCTTTGTCAATTATTCAAATAATAATGTGATGTCCTTTTCTCCAAATGGAAACTGCAATTCATTTACTTATGACAGCAATAGTAATCCCTTACGAAATGCAACATTAGCTATTTGCAGGGCATTTAGTTATATAGAAAATTCTCGTTGGGTGAATGGCCAAAATAATTCAGCAAATAATCCACTTACACAAAACTATTGCTCAGAAGATCCAGAGAGTGAAGTCTATCAATACACCTATAATTCGAATAATTTACCTGTAACTCAAACCAGGGATGATTATTATAATGGAGTTTATGAAAACACACTATCCTCTGTTAAATACTACTACCAAGGAGATGTTTTTCCATAATTCAAAATAAAGAATTACTTTAGCGGTCTTATCTAGTAAAAATGAAATTTTCAAAAATTTTTATTGTATTAATAATAGCTTTTAGCATCAACAGCTGTTCCGTTTACAACTTTACGGGAACAGGAAAAATTGATGCCAAAACATTCCAAGTGAACTATTTTCAAAATAACGCTGCTATAATAGAGCCCGGGATTGAGAGGACTTTTACGCTAGAATTACAAGAAATTATTCAAAACCAAACGAATTTAAACTTAACAAATTCAGGTGGAGATTTAGTTTATGAAGGTGAAATTGTGGATTACCGAATTACACCAATGACCGCAACAGCAGACCAAAGAGCAGCACAAAACCGATTGACAATATCAGTAAATGTACGTTTTACTAATAAAAATAAAGAAACCGATGATTTTGAAAAAAAATTCTCGTTCTTTTTTGATTATAGCGGCACCGATCAATTAATTGGTTCGAAACTTACGGAAGCGCTAGATGCCATTTTCGAAAGAATAACGCAAGATGTTTTCAACGAATCTTTAGCCAAATGGTAAATTAAGTAAACTGGATTCAATCCAATAAAAGCCAAACCCAACTCAAATAAACAAGACATTGAATTTAACTGATTATACCTATTTAATAAACAAACCCGAAGCACTGAACGAAAAACACACCGAATCTTTAGAAAAAGTTTTGGAGGAGTTTCCGTATTTTCAAAGCGCTCGTGTTTTACGATTAAAACATCTGTACAATCAAGACAGTTTCAAATACAATTATGCTTTAAAAATTGCAGCAAGTTATACCAACGACAGAAGCGTATTATTTGACTTTATCACCTCCGATACGTTTGTTTCCGTTCAAAAAGGTTTGTATGAAAAAAAGTTAGAAGAATTACTTAATATTCGGGTTATTGGTAGCGAATTGGTAGCCGCAACACAAAGACCAGTTTCTTCAATAAATCCTTTAGAACAATCCATTTTGACTTCTATTAAAGAGGCAACTTCAGAAGAGCAAAAAGCCTCTGAAAAGCTAGAGATTGGAAAACCGCTAGAATTTTCCAAAAACGAGAAACATTCGTTTCAAGAGTGGCTTCAATTATCGCGACTAAAACCGATTGTTAGAACCTCTGAGACAGTATTTGAAGTAAAAAATTCAACATTCGCTCCAGAAAAAAAGAAACATTTGGAACTTATAGATAAATTTATTGAGAACAATCCAAAGATAAATCCAATAGCAAAAGATGCCGCATTGCCAGTAATAGAAAGGGAAACAGTAGACAATTCCTATTTGATGACAGAAACATTGGCGAGAGTTTATTTGGAACAAAAAAAATATTCAAAAGCAATTCAAGCATATGAAATATTAATTTTGAAATATCCAGAAAAAAGTAGTTTCTTTGCAGACCGAATTTCGGATATTAAAATAGTACAACAAAATAATAATAAGTAAGTAATGAGCACATTTTCAATTTTTTTAGTATTAATAACAATCGTTTGTTTTTTATTAATAATAGTAATTATGGTACAAAACCCTAAAGGTGGCGGACTTTCATCTACCTTGGGCGGATCAACGCAAATGGGCGGAGTTCAAAAAACAACTGACTTTTTAGACAAAAGCACTTGGACATTAGCAACATTACTTATTGTTTTAATTATATTATCAAGTCTTAGTTTTACTGGAGATTTAAGCGATAACAGTTCGAAAATTATTGACGAAACCGAAACTTCAGCTCCAAAAACGGCAACTCCAGCAACACCAGCAGCAGCGAAAACTACTGAAACGGCACCAGTTACTGTGCCTACAGACACTACTAAATAAACGTATAATTACTATATATACAAATGCCAGCACTGACATGCTGGCATTTTTTTTGAATAAAAGCGCCATTTTTTTCATTGGCACAATTTCTGAAATGAAGTTAACATCTTAATAATAACAACATAAAAAAAACAATTATGGCAATAAACATAAAACCGCTATCAGACCGCGTTCTAATTGAACCAGTTGCGGCAGAAACGAGAACTGCATCTGGAATTTTCATACCTGACACAGCAAAAGAAAAACCTCAAAAAGGAACTGTTGTTGCCGTTGGAAATGGCACCAAAGACCACACAATGACTGTTAAAATTGGAGACTCGGTACTTTACGGGAAATATGCAGGAACAGAATTAAAATTAGAAGGAAAAGATTATTTGATCATGCGAGAAGATGATATTCTTGCAATTATCTAATTCAAACAACCCTATTCACAAATTAAAAATACACACTAGAAATGGCAAAAGATATAAAATTTGATATTGAAGCACGTGACGGATTAAAACGTGGTGTTGACGCATTAGCAAATGCTGTAAAAGTAACTCTTGGACCAAAAGGTCGTAATGTAATTATTGGAAAGTCATTTGGCGGACCAACCGTTACAAAAGATGGTGTTACAGTTGCAAAAGAAATTGAATTAAAAGATCCATTGGAAAATATGGGTGCACAAATGGTTAAAGAAGTTGCGTCAAAAACCAACGATTTGGCAGGAGACGGAACAACAACCGCTACTGTTTTAGCACAAGCAATTGTAAAAGAAGGATTGAAAAATGTTGCCGCAGGAGCCAATCCAATGGATTTGAAACGCGGTATAGACAAGGCTGTTGAAGCAATTGTTGCTGACTTGTCAAAACAAGCTAAAGTTGTTGGTAGCGACTCAGACAAAATCAAACAAATTGCGTCCATATCTGCTAATAATGACGATGTCATTGGCGAATTAATCGCGAATGCTTTTGCAAAAGTTGGAAAAGAAGGAGTTATTACCGTTGAAGAAGCAAAAGGAACAGAAACTTATGTAGATGTTGTGGAAGGAATGCAGTTTGACAGAGGCTATTTGTCTCCTTATTTTGTAACAAACCCTGAAAAAATGGAAGCAGAATTGGAAAATCCTTATATTCTTCTTTATGACAAAAAAGTATCCTCTTTAAAAGAATTGTTACCCGTTTTAGAACCAGTAGCACAATCAGGGAAACCATTATTGATTATTGCTGAAGATGTTGATGGAGAAGCATTATCAACTTTAGTAGTGAATAAACTGCGTGGCGCATTGAAAATTGCTGCTGTGAAAGCACCTGGTTTTGGCGACAGAAGAAAAGCCATGTTGGAAGACATTGCTATTTTAACTGGCGGAACTGTAATTTCTGAAGAAAGAGGATTTACGCTAGAAAACACTACTATCGAAATGCTAGGAACTGCAAAAAGAGTTACCATAGATAAAGACAATACAACCATCGTTAGCGGTGCTGGCGAAACAGATATGATCAAAAATCGTGTCAATCAAATTAAAGGTCAAATGGAAGCTACAACTTCAGATTATGACAAAGAAAAATTGCAAGAACGTTTGGCTAAATTAGCTGGCGGAGTTGCCGTACTTTATGTTGGCGCTGCTTCTGAAGTGGAAATGAAAGAGAAAAAAGACCGTGTTGATGATGCACTTCATGCCACACGTGCAGCAGTTGAAGAAGGAATTGTTGCTGGTGGAGGCGTCGCTTTATTAAGAGCTAAAAGTGCTTTGAGTTCAATAAAAGCAGGAAATGCGGATGAAGCTACAGGAATTCAAATCATATCGCGTGCTGTTGAGGCTCCATTGCGAACTATTGTTGAAAATGCAGGTTTGGAAGGATCTGTTGTTGTAGCAAAAGTTTCCGAAGGAAAAGGAGATTTTGGATACAATGCCAAAACTGATGAATATGTTGACATGTTGAAAGCAGGAATTATTGATCCTAAAAAAGTAACTCGAGTAGCATTAGAAAACGCCGCTTCTGTTGCAGGGATGATATTGACCACCGAATGTGCCTTGGTTGAGATTAAAGAAGAAAATGGTGGCGGAAACCCAATGGGTGGCGGAATGCCAGGAATGATGTAAATCAAACCAACTTATAAATTATTTTAAACCACCTGTTTTTTTAGGTGGTTTTTTTATTAAAAAAAACAATACCTTAGTGACATAAATTTCGTACCGATATGTCAAACTTTAGAATCTATTTTTTATTCATTTTATCACTGGTTGTTATACCAATGTATTCCCAATCTGAAGGGAATAAAAAAAATGATGTTATTGCTCCATCAATACTTGATTATTTCAAAATGGATAGGGAAAATATTCATCTTCATTTAAACAAAAACACTTATCTAACGGATGAAAATATTTGGTTTAAAGGATATATCATTGAAAAAAAAATCAGTATTCCATATATTCCAACCTCAAATGTATACGTATCATTGATTGACCAAAATGGCGAAAATATATTCACATCACTTTATTATTCGCAAAATAGCATTTTTGAAGGTCATATTAAATTAAAAGACACGTATAAAACAGGGAAATATTATTTGCAGGTTTTTACAAATTACATGAATAATTTTATTGAAGACGAATCTTCCCTATACGAAATCACAATAGTTAACCCAGTAGAAGATAATTATTATGATAGCAGCATCATTAATTATAATGAAATTGGTATTCAATTTTTTCCTGAAAGCGGTGTTTTTTTGGAATCAACATCAAATACGTTTGGTGTTAAAATAAACGATTGTAATGATAACGGTATTTTGGTAAAAGATGCCGAAATAATGGATTCAAAAGGGAATGTTGCGGCAAGCTTTACAACAGATCAGTTTGGTTATGGCAGGTTTGACATTACACCAGAAAAAAACGAAATCTACAAAGCCATTATGACAATTAATGATAAAAAAGTAGAGAAATTTTTACCTAATCAGACCCATGAAGGCATCACTTTTTCAGTAAACAATTACACCTTCAAAGACCGAATAATAATAAAATTAAAAACAAATCCAACAACTTTACAAAAAATAAAAAACACACCTCATTCATTAGTGATACAACAAAACGAGGCTACTTCATTAATTTCTTTTGAGTTCAAGGAGAATGAAATAGAACAAACCATCATGCTTCCCAGCGACCGAATTTCGGAAGGCATAAATACTATCCGTCTTGTCAATTCAAATAGTGAGCAAATAGGGGAACGAAATATATACAAGCCTAGTGAATTTAATAGCAACATGGACCTGAAAATTACCCAAAAAAGAGGCGACTCGATTGTGGTTAGCGGAAAATCTTCCTTTCTATTAAGTAATTTGAGCATTTCCATATTACCGTCGGAGACTGTGGATGCAAAAAAAATAAAAGCAATATATAGTTCTTTGCTTTTTGATAATTATTTAGACAGCAAATCAAAAAACTCTTCC
>JBILYQ010000339.1:0-2553 GCA_044377655.1 Flavobacterium sp. | reverse complement strand
GTACAACCTCAGGCACCGATGCAGTATTATCCCAGAGCAATCCAATCGGGAGTGGTGGATTTAGAGGTTTTGACGGCATTGATTTCCGCAAGCACCACGTTGACAGAAACCGATTGTCATGCGGTAATTATCAGTTTGGTAAAAACGGTAACAGATGCTTTGGAGGAAGGAAAGATTGTTAGACTAGGTCAAATGGGTTCCTTTCAAATAAGTGTAAAAGGCAGCGCTAGTCCAACTCCAGAAGGGATAACTGCCAAAAATGTGGGCAGTGCCTCTATTGTTTTTCGTCCAGGGGTGCGTTTTAAAAAAATGTTGAAAAATTTAACTTTTTATAAGAATAGGAATTAAAAAACGGTGACTTTTAGCGATACCTTTTTTGTTTTATATGTTGCACAAACTCTTTTTTAGGCAACCAAGTTCCATTAGGTTGTATTTTCATGGGGAAGCCTGTTGAATTTTCTTAATTTTGAATCTTTTTTGTGCTGTTTTAGAGTTGATTTATCGACGAACGGCACTTAAAAACCGACGAAAACAGTGTTCATAATTGGTTAACAATTAGTTAACAAAAATTGACTCTATTGCAGTAAATAATTTATATTTTTGGGTTCAAATTAAATCAAAGAAATATGAATACTACTTTACTTTTTAGAAAACGCTTGCCGTTTTTATTTTGGAGTTTGGCGATGTTGGTTATGCTTATGCCTGGAAAAGGGTTTGGGCAAGTAACATTACCACATTTAGATCCATTAAATTATACTGCTGCTCAATCTTTGACAGCGCAGACAGGATGGACATTGGTTAATACAGCAACTACTGATATGCTAATTTCATCGGGTAGTTTGAGTTATTCAGGTATGGTTGCTTCAACTGGTAATAAAGTTGCATTTGGCAGTACTGGAGAAGATGCTGCAAAATTATTTACACAACAAACCTCCGGAACTGTATATTATTCTTTTCTATTAAATGTAGCTTCATTGGGTTCTTTAAATGCCACAGGAGGATATTTTACCGGTCTTAATGAAGGGACGGGTTCAACTTTTGGTGCCACGGTTTGGACAAGGCTTAGCGGAAGTGGTTTTAATATAGGCATCAATCCAAGAACTACAGCCGCAAATACTGTTTGGGGTAGTGGTGTAAATACTGTTGGGACTACTATTCTAGTAGTGATTTCATATCAAATGGTTTCAGGTACACTTAATGATGTCGTTAAATTATGGATTAACCCTTCACTGGGTGTTACTGAGCCAGCTGCGACATTGACCGCGACAAATGGACTTGCAGATTTAGTAAACATTAATAGAATATTTTTAAGACAAGATGGTGCATCCGCAACTCCAAATATTGAGATGGATGAATTTCGTGTAGGAACAACATGGGCAAGTGTTACGCCTTCTTCCTCCTTAATTACAGGTGGAACTACTTCGACAACTGCTTTTACAACTACATACGGAACATCTTCCACTTCGCAATCTTTTGCAGTATCGGGTACTGGTTTGACTAATGATTTGGTAGCCACAGCACAACCTGGTTTTGAAGTGTCTAGAAGTGATGTGGTTTCTTATGGTGCTACAGCAACTTTTACAGCTGCAGAGGCAAATGCAGGAACGCTTTCTGTTTTGGTTCGTTTAAAAAATAATGCTAGTGCAGGTAATTATAATACACAAAATGCAGCGGTGCTTTCTAGTAGTCCGGCAGCGAATGTGAATATCGTAACTTCGGCTTCGGGAAATACGGTTACGCCACTAGGTTTGACAATAACAGGAGTGTCAGCTCTTAACAAGACGTTTAATGGAAACACTGATGCCGTACTTACAGGCACTGCTGTATTAAATGGGGTTTTATTTTCAGATGATGTCGTTT
The DNA here is from genome assembly GCA_044377655.1 of Flavobacterium sp. Classification (GTDB taxonomy): domain Bacteria; phylum Bacteroidota; class Bacteroidia; order Flavobacteriales; family Flavobacteriaceae; genus Flavobacterium. The sequence continues at coordinate 693 of JBILYQ010000339.1, read as the reverse complement.
TAGGAGGTACTCCTTCGGCGTCTTTTTCTTCGGCGGCTGTAGGAACATGGCCCGTAACGGTAACGGGATATAGCATCAGCGGAACGAAAGCTGGAAATTATGCCATAGCGCAGCCAACAGTAGCAAATGCTACCATCGATCCTTCCACATTACTAGATCAAGTTATTACCTTTCCATCGCTTACCGATGTTTCTTACGGAACGGTTAGTGTTTCTTTATTAGCCACCTCGGACAATTCGGGAGGAAATCCAATAACTTATTCCAGCTCAAATACCAATGTAGCAACAATTTCTGGCAACAGTGCTGTAATTGTTGGTGCTGGAACTACTACTATAACTGCTTCACAAGCGGGAAGTGGCACACACAATCCTGCTATTAATGTGACGCAAACTTTAACCGTAACTCAATTAGGTGTTACCATAACAGGTATTTCGGCTTTAGATAAACCTTATGATGGTTCAACAACAGCAACTTTAACGGGAACGGCAGTGTTAGATCCTGCTCCGATTAATGGTGATGATGTGACAATAGGAGGAGCGCCAATAGCAAATTTTGCTTTAGCTGATTCAGGTTTACAAGCAGTAACCGTTTCTGGATATACTCTTAGCGGAACAAAAGCAGGGAATTATTTATTGACACAACCTGTCATTGCTGCTGCTACCATCACGCAAGTGCCACAAACGATTACTTTTT
>JBILYQ010000090.1:0-7881 GCA_044377655.1 Flavobacterium sp. | reverse complement strand
GTTTTGATATCAGAAATCGTAATCTGATCACCTCTACCGGCTTTTGCCATGGCAGCATTACATTGGGCATTCACTCTATCTCCATTTACAATTACCGCTGCCTGACCAGGAGCTTTAAAGGTAAATTGAGTAACTTGGAACGTTAAGTCATATAAAAAGTCTTGTAAAAGAGCATCAACTTTTGATACTGCTAAACGTGATTTAGCTCCTTTTTGTGGACCTGTTGTACCTCCAATTGCACCAGCTGGAGCAGGGATGTTTTTAATTCTAAATACTTTTTTATCAGAAACAGTTTTACCGTCTAACATTTTTCCAGTTACAGAAACAGTAACTTCAGTACCAGAACCTGGACTTAAATTATACTGACCTGGCTTTGCTGATTTAGACAAGCCTGGCGCCGATGCATTTACATTGTTATCCGAAATTCCAGCAAATGAGATAGTCATTGGGTTTGGTAAACCTCTATAAACTGCGTTCATTTTATCAGCAGAAATATTAGCCGAATTTGGGCGAGGAACAACAACATATTTACCAGCAAATTTTAAAGGAATAGTTTTTCCATCCTCTAAGAAAGTAAATTGACCGTTGATGTTTTGTTCACCTATTGCACCAGCTGTCATATCAATAATAGCTTGACCGTTTGCATCTATTTTACCAGGACCTTGAAAAGATGTAGGTTTAGTGTTTTCATCATAACGACCTAAAACAACTTTACCCGTAACTTTTTCACCTTGGAAATATACATTTTTATCTAAAGCTACAATAGCTTGGTAATTGCTGTAAGACGCTGTAGAAACGGCAGCTTTTCCTAAAGCAGCACTGATTACATCAGACTCGCCTTTTTTAGCATCATTTTGCCAAGCTGTTAACTTAGCTAAGGAAGCAATTGCTGGAAAACCTTTAAAATGATAATTTAAATATTTATCTTTTAATCCTTCTTTATTAGCCACATCTGACAAATCAAATTTCTTTATTACTTCAGAAAGAATAGGACCGTATTTTTTTTCTCCACCTAGAGCAGCCTTCATATCAGCCTTGTAGGTTTCAATTGCAGCAACAACGTCTTTTCCTCTTTTAGAATAACCATCACCTGTAAACAAGCTGTTATCTAAATTATCAGCTTTGTCCATTGCTTCGTATGGAAGTTTACCATCTTCAAGATCTACACCTTTTACAACTTCAGCTTTTAAAGTTCCAACAAAGTCATAGAATTTTTTTGTAGCGGCTTCCACTTTATGTGCTGTAATTGCAGCAACCGCAAATTCACCTTTAGCTTCAATAGCTTTAGCATCTAAGGCAAGTATCATTTGCTCGTTGGTAAGCTTTGCCGATGTGTTGGCTGCTTCAAATTTTTCATTCATCAAACCAAATGCTGAAAGCACTTCTTTTGACATGTTCATTGCTAACATCGCGATGAAAACCAAATACATCAGGTTAATCATCTTTTGTCTAGGGGTTAATTTTCCTCCTGCCATTTTTTCTAATTAGTTATTTTGTTAGTAAAATATAGTTAAAAAACTAATTATCCTTTATTATTCATTGCAGAAAGCATACCACCATATACATTATTCAATGTAGATAAGTTTGCAGTCAAAGATTGCATTTGATCTTTTAATTTTAAGTTATTTTCAGCAACTTCATCATTGATTTGAGAATTTCTCTCGGCACTTTGTAATTGGACTTTATATAAACCGTTCAAAGATTCCATTTGGTTTGCAGCAAGTGACATTTCTTCAGCATATTTCTTCTGAGAAGCCATTGCTTCAACTGTTGGAGAAATACTTTTTGCAGCTCCTTCAAAATTTTTGATACTGTTTCCTAAGCTAGACATTAACTCACCGTCAATTTTAGCTTCTTTCAACATCTCATCTAATTTTTGAGACAACAAACCTTGAGCTTCTTCTGCCCCTTCTTTTTTTCCTTTTTGTTTTGCAACACCACCTGCTAATTCAGGATATACTAGTGACCAATCCAATTCGTCATCTACTGGTTCAAAAGCAGAAAGCGCAAAAATAAGAGCTTCTGTTAACAATCCAACAGAAAGCATAAGAGTACCTGTCAAAGGACCTAACTCAAAGTGAGTAATTTTAAATAATGCTCCTACAATAACAACCGCCGCTCCCATTCCGTAAGCGAAATTCATTGCTTTTTTGCTTAATAATGCCATAATAATTTTAGTTAGTTAAGTTAATATAATAAAGTTGGTTTAAATTATTTTCCTGATGCCTTACCCGTCGTTTGTGTTCCCATATAATCTTGAACAGTTCTAAATCCAATATAGCTTCTGGCTGTATCGGCATATTCAAAATCTCTTGTACTTACTTGCAATGAATAGGCAACATCCTTCCATGAACCACCTCTAACAACTTTACGCATGTTTTTGGTATCTGGAACATTTGGGTTCATTGTGGAAACATATTCATAAGCAGCAGCATCATAAGATGAGTCTGTCCACTCGGCTACATTTCCTGCCATGTTATAAAGATTGTAACCATTCGGCTCATATGATTTTGCTTCAACAGTGTACAGTGCTTGATCAGCAGCATAATCACCTCTATTAGGTTTAAAATTTGCCATAAAACAACCTCTGTCATTTTTAGTGTATGGTCCACCCCAAGGATAAGTAGCCGATTGCAAACCACCTCTTGCGGCATATTCCCATTCTGCTTCGGTAGGCAATCTAAACGTATTGATTAAATCACCACCTTTTTTCTTGGATTTTATGTATGAATTTTTATTAAGTGTTCTCCAAGCACAAAAGGCTTTTGCTTGCTTCCAACTCACGCCTACTACTGGATAATCTCCATAAGCTTGGTGCCACAAATAATCGTTGTGCATTGGCTCGTTATAAGAATAAGCAAAATCTTTAATCCAAACCGTTGTATCAGGATACACAGGAGTCTGTTCTGTTTTGATAAAATCTTTTCGTTTTCCAACTTTTGCATTGGCTGCAGCTTGAATATCCATCCAAGAATAACGAAATTTCAATTTATTAACATCAATTGTTCTTAATCCGTTGAAGGACTCAGCAATTGGAAGATACATTGTATCCATAACTTCCGTGTAATATTCATCTGGATATTTAGCGGTGTCAGTTATTAGTTTTGCTTTTTTGTTTAATTTTCTCCCAGCAAAAGGATCATCGTCAGTTCCAACACTATAGTAGTTCTCATACATATATTTGTCGTAAGGAGTCATTTTAGCAGGATCCGTGTCATTAAATGCAAAATCACCAATACTGCCAGTTTTTCCACCTTTTCCACCAGCACCGCCAGCAGTTTGACCAACCTCATCTGCAAGAATAGCTAAACGAACTCTAATAGTAGAATCTTTTACCCATTCTACAAATTGACGATATTCGCTATTTGTAATTTCTGTTTCATCCATGTAAAAGGAACGAACAGTTACCGTTTTCGTTGGAGCGTCTTGGACATTAGCTAAATCATCATCTGATTTACCCATAATAAATGCGCCTCCGGGAACCAATGTCATTCCATATGGTTTTTCTGGATGCCATTTTTTTCCTTTAGCTCCTACCAACTCACCTTTGTCGCTAGAACCGCCACAGCTTGTTAAGAAAGCTAAAACTGATGCGAATGCAATGAACTTCTTCATATATATTGGGGTTATTTGAATACTCTGTTTTAAAGGGCGTAAACCTATTTATTTTTTTTCAAAAAAACAATTATTTAATGCAAAAATTAAATTACAGTCCAAAACTAATTTTTTTTTTTAGATAAAAAAAATAAATTATCGATAAAATGCAAAATATTATCGTTAAAATACACTTTTGTTTATTTGTTGTAAGATTAAACTTTTTTTATTTAAATTTAATCCCTTTGTTTTTATTAATCTTCGTTGCAACTAGCTACTTTAGTTACTTATAAAATACTTTTTCTTTGCGCTTTCCACCACCTTTCAGGCAATTCCTGATTACACGTAGATAAATATTCTTCATAAGAACATGGTAATAACGTATTTTTTTTAAGTTTATTGTAAGCCCCTGAAATAAATGGTATTTCTATCCACCATCTATTTGTTTTATCACTTTTATAAAACACTAATTCCTCATTTTCTGTTGGAACTATGTATTTAGAATAGTTTTCCTTGCTTCCAAATGGGTACTCGTTTGAACGATAATTAACCCCTTCTATAAAATACCAGATAATTTGGGCTACTAAAACCGATTCTTGTTTTTGATTAAAATGGTTAAATATTCCAAGTGATGAAACTTTATCACTAATGCCAGCATATCTTGCCAATGCGCAAATTTCTTTACCATCAAATCCATTAGGCGTAAAAGTAGTGAAATTTCCTGAATCAGAAGACTTAACTACTCCTAAATCAATACTCACTAAATCAGCATCTCTAAACACTGGCTCGGCAAGGGCTAAATTATTAGAAATCTCTCCTAATCGATAGGCGTCAAAAAATAATTTTTCAATCAAATCTATCTCCTCTTGAGAGTTGTAATACGTTTGATAGCCAATATTACTGTAATTAAAAAGGTTGTTTGGCTCGTCAACAATGATTTTTGTTAAATAGGAATTGGAAGAAACGTTTTCATCTTGCTTTCCAAAATCGAATTTACTGTCGATAGCTACTAGATTAACCATTTGTTCCAACTGATCATACGCTCTGTACAAGGCATAGGTCAAATCTTGAGAACCGCCAATAACAATTGGTATAATATTTTTTTTAAGTAGTTTTGTCACTACTTTTTTTACTGCAAAAAAAGTGTCATCTAATGAGTTTCCCGGGAGTATATCACCTAAATCAGCGATAGTAGCATGCCAGTTTCCTGGAAACAGTTCGTAAAATTCTTTTCTAATATGGTTTAAATTAACTTCTTCAAACTGGCCCAAATCTCCCCTATTTTCTAAAACACCAATGATCGCAATCTTGATCTTATCAATATCAGGGAACTCATTATCATTATGAAAAGCCACTTTACTTCCCATGTGTTGAGAAGTCAATCCACTGACATAGTTAATAATTTCTAGATTTACTGGTGTTAGAAAATCGAATTCCATGGTTTATTTCTTTTTTACTAGTGCTTTTTTGGCAGCCGGTTTTTTGGCAGGAGCTTTTTTTGCCGCTACTTTCTTGGCCGGAGTTTTTTTGGCAATCATTTCTTGAACTTCTTCCAAAGTCAATTTTGACGCATCAATATCTTTACTTAATTCAATCTTGATTTTACCTTTTGTGATAACAGATCTTCCCCAACGGGCTTTTTCAACCAAAATTCCTTCTTCTTTCCAATTGTGCAAAACCTTATCTATATTCTTTTGCAGTTTATCTTCAATCAATTCCTCGATGTCGGATTGCGATAGGTTATCGAAATTGTATTTTTTAGACACATTGATAAAAATGCCATCCCATTTAATAAAAGGTCCGAAACGTCCAGTTCCTTTTTGAACGCCTTCACCTTTATATACTGCAATTGGTGCATCAGCAGTAGCTTTTTCGTCAATAAGTTCCTGAGCTCTTTCAATGGTGATGTCCAACGGATCTTCACCTTTTGGCAAAGAAACGAATGCGGCACCGTGACGAATGTATGGCCCATAACGTCCATTACTCACTTCTACTTCTTCTCCTTTGTAGGTTCCTAAATTTTTTGGTAATAAGAACAAATTTAACACTTCTTCCAAAGTGATATTGCCAATATTTTGGTCGGACATCAAACTGGCAAATTTTTTCTCTTCGTCGTCGGCCTCCCCAATTTGTGCCATTGGACCAAATTTTCCTAACCGTACTGATACTTGTTTTCCTGTTTTTGGGTCTTTCCCAAGAATTCTTTCACCACTTTCTCTTTCGGCGTTGGCTTCAACTTCTTTTACGTTTGGATGGAAATGACTATAGAAATCTTGCATCATTGTTGTCCATTCGATGTTTCCTTCGGCAATTTCATCAAAATCCTGTTCCACTTTTGCGGTGAAATTATAATCTAATATATTCCCAAAGTTCTTCACCAAGAAATCAGTAACAATGGTTCCGATATCTGTTGGGACTAATTTTCCTTTGTCAGATCCTGTGTTTTCTTTTAAGATTTTATCGGAAACTTTTCCTGACTGCAACGTCAATTGGGTATAGTTTCTTTCCTGCCCATCGAGGTTTCCTTTTTCAACGTAGTTTCTGTTGATGATGGTAGAAATGGTCGGCGCATAGGTTGACGGACGTCCAATTCCTAGTTCTTCTAGTTTTTTTACTAGAGAAGCCTCTGTATATCTTGCTGCAGCACGCGAATATCTTTCGGTGGCGGTAATGTAATTGTTTTGTAATTTCTCATTAACTTTCATGGCAGGAAGCATTCCTTCTTGCTCTTCTTCGTCATCATCGTGTCCTTCGAGGTATACTTTTAGAAACCCTTCAAATTTGATTACTTCGCCAGAAGCGGTGAATGTCTCCGAATGGTTGTTGGCTTCAATTTTTACGTTGGTTCTTTCGAGTTCGGCGTCGCTCATTTGGGAAGCTAAGGTTCTTTTCCAGATTAAGTCATACAAGCGCGCTTGGTCACGGTCAATGTTTACCGTGTGGCGCGACATATCTGTTGGACGGATGGCTTCGTGTGCTTCTTGCGCCCCTTTACTTTTGTTAACAAAAGTTCTTGGTTTTGAGAATTCCTTACCGTATGACTTGATGATTTCGGCTTGCGCGGCTTCCATCGCATCTTTCGAAAGGTTGACGCTGTCAGTTCTCATATAAGTAATAAGTCCAGCTTCGTATAATCGTTGTGCCAATTGCATCGTAATTCCAACAGGAAGATACAATTTACGCGCGGCTTCTTGTTGCAAAGTTGACGTTGTAAATGGTCCGGTTGGTGTTTTTTTGGTAGGTTTTGTTTCTAAGTCTGCTACTTTATAAGTAGAACCGATATTTTTATTTAGAAAATCTTGTGCTTCTTGTTTTGTATTGAAATTCTTTGGCAATTTTGCTTTGAAGGCTCTTCCTGCTTCGTTCACAAACTCGGCCACAACAGAATAACTTGCAACAGGTTTGAAATTTTGAATTTCGCGCTCGCGCTCTACGACTAATCGAACAGAGACGGATTGTACACGTCCTGCAGAAAGTCCGCCTTTTATTTTTCTCCATAAAACGGGAGATAATTCGTAACCAACTAAACGGTCTAAAACTCTTCGAGCTTGTTGCGCATTAACCAAGTTATAATCAATTTCTCTTGGATTGTCGATTGCTTTTAGAATGGCAGTTTTTGTGATTTCGTGAAAAACAATTCGCTTGGTTTTATTTTTATCTAAATGTAACTCTTCTGATAAATGCCAAGAAATAGCTTCTCCTTCTCGGTCCTCATCCGAAGCCAACCAAACCATATCGGCTTTTTTTGCTAGTCCTTTAAGTTTAGTGACTAATGCTTTTTTATCGGCTGAAACTTCGTATTTTGGTTTGAAACCGTTTTCGACATCTACTCCTATTTCTTTGGATGGAAGGTCGGCGATGTGTCCGTAACTTGACTCTACCTGATAATCACTCCCCAGAAATTTTTCGATTGTTTTTGCCTTTGCAGGTGATTCCACTATTACTAAATTCTTTGCCATATCCCAATTGTTTGTGTGGACAAAAGTAGAATTTTTTTTTATTTATTGGGTAGTGGGTTTTTTATTTGTGTTGTTTTTGGGTTTTTTCTCTGCGGCGTGTGTAAATTTTGTTCCGAGGTTATAGCCCCGTTTGCAGTGGAAATCCTTTTGCTTTTTTCTTTAAAAGCAAAAGATTGTATCGGAAAGCGGGAAACAGCTCCAAATTATTCGGCAGGCTTAAAATGACAGATTAGGTTTTAATTATTTTTTATTTGTTAAAACTTCATCTGACATCTTGTCAGATTTATTGAAATAGCATTATCTTTGTCAATGAAGAAAATCACACTTT
>JBILYQ010000338.1:0-2567 GCA_044377655.1 Flavobacterium sp. | reverse complement strand
ATTTGTATTTAAAATCCTTTCATTCGAATCAATTTAGCAGGAACACCACCATAAATTCCGTTTTCCAAAACATCTTTTGTGACAACAGAATTGGCGCCGATAACGGAATTATTGCCAATGGTTATCCCTTCTTTTATGAAAACGTTCGCGCCTATCCAAACACCGTTTCCAATCAACACATCGCCATCGGTTTTATTTTTTGGACCCAAAGTGTCAAAATTTTGATGGGTTATATTGGAAGAAGTATATATTCTAACATTATGCGAAATGGAGCAATTGTTTCCAATAACTACTTTGCAATTTGTTGCGGATTGAATGGTCGAATAGCTACCTATATAGGAGTTTTGCCCACACATTATTTTACCATTTCCATAGAATTGAATAGCGTCGCCATTAAATTTGAAGGAACCGCTGATGGTATATTTTTTTCTATAAGTAGCATATCTGATTGACGAATTATTTTCCATGAGAGATTTGAACAAATGATTTTTCAAATCATTGTCTGCTTTCAAAATAATCTTGATCAACAAATTGGCTAGTATCTTCATCATAAAAATTTAGGCCTTTAGCATTTCCCATTGTGTTGGTAAAAACAAGGAACCTGCTCTCGAATTACGTATCGAATTCATATCTTCAATTTTGTATTTCAACACATCAAATTGGTGGTCATTAATATTGGCCACTTGATCTGCCAATCCTAAGGTGATATAATAAATTCCGGCGTTTAAAAGCGGATTCTGTATTTTTATTCTAGCTTTATAAGTACCATTTTCTGCCATGAAAAACTCTTGATAAAAATCTGTTCTGTCTAAAAATAAGATGATTTCTCCAGAAGTATTTTTAATAATTAGCGTTAAGTGGCATTTGCTTATGGGAGCGTGAAACAAATAATCAATCTCCACATAATAAGGTTCGTTGGAAGCAATGATTCCTTTTTCTATTAAAGTATAATTGCCATCGACAATCTTAGCGGCAAGAATTTGAAATTTCTTGTTTTCTTTTGGTTCAAAAATAATTTCGGGAATCATCTCCTCAGATTGTGACGCAGACAAATAAAACGGAATGATATCGCTGGTTGGGCCTTGTTTATAAATCATTCCTTTGTCGAGCAAGATGGAATTTTTACATAAGTTATTGATGGTAGTCATGTTGTGACTTACGAATAAAACAGTTCGTCCTTCTTTGTTGGTCACCGAATCCATCTTTCCGAGACATTTTTTTTGAAACTCTGCATCGCCAACAGCTAACACCTCATCCACAATTAGAATTTCCGATTCTAAATGGGCGGCAACGGCAAATGCTAATCGAACATACATTCCGGAGGAATACCTTTTTACAGGTGTGTCGATGTAGCGTTCTACTCCTGAAAAATCGACAATTTCATCAAACTTTCTTTTGATTTCTTTTTTGGACATTCCAAGTATGGCGCCATTCAAATAGATATTTTCACGGCCTGACATTTCGGGATGAAAACCAGTTCCAACCTCTAATAAAGAAGCTATTCTGCCCTTTACTTTAAATTGACCTGTTGTTGGCTTGGTAACTTTACTCAAAAGTTTGAGTAAGGTGCTTTTTCCTGCGCCATTTTTACCAATAATTCCAACGGCATCTCCTTGATTGATTTCAAAATTGATATCTCGCAAGGACCAAACGTAATCGCTCTGCCCTTTGTTGGCTCTGTCATTAGCTTCCCCAATTTTCAAATAAGGATCTTCTTTTCCACGAACTTGACTCCACCAACGATTCAAATCGTGTGAAATAGTACCAGTACCCACTTTACCTAAACGGTATTGTTTGGAAATATTTTCTGCTTTGATAACTATATTTGACATTTTTTGTAGGCTAGATTAAACGGTGTCGATAAAACTCTTTTCCACTTTATTAAATACAATAGTGCCTATTGCTAATATGGCAAAGGAAACCAACACACTATACAAAAGCATCGAAAGCTGAAAGCTTCCCGCTCCTAAAAATGCGTATCTAAAGCATTCAAAAATGCCTGTCAATGGATTTAACATAATGACAGATTGATACTCTGGAGGCAATGTTGATAACGGGAACACTACTGGAGTGGCATACATAAATAATTGCACCCCAAAAGTGACCAAAAAGCTTAAATCTTTGTATTTAGTGGTCATCGAGGAAATTATCATTCCTAATCCCAAAGATAAGACAGCCATAATCAAAATCAAAACAGGCGTCAGTAAAACATAAATATTAGGATGAACGTTAGTATCCGTGAGGATAAAGTAGAATAAAACAGCTAGGAAAATAGAAAATTGCACGCCAAATTTAATCAGCGCGGAAAACACCAATGATAATGGCATAATAAGCCTTGGAAAATAAACCTTCCCAAAAATGCTGGCATTGGTAGTAAAAACACTGGCCGTCTTGGTTAGCGTATCCGAAAAATAGCTCCAAATGGTAACTCCTGCAAGGTAAAACACAATTTTAGGGGCGCCATCGGTAGAGAGTTTTGCTATATTTCCAAAAACGATGACAAACATTGCAGTTGTTAAAAGCGGCTGGATAATGAACCATAATGGACCAAGAATGGTTTGTTTGTA
>JBILYQ010000089.1:0-7896 GCA_044377655.1 Flavobacterium sp. | reverse complement strand
TTGTTAAAACATCCATTAACAGATATTGGTTTGGCTCAGTTTTTAGCCGATTATGCAAAAGGAAATAAATAATTTTCCTAAGTAAAAAAAAAGCGATTTTCAAATTCTGAAAATCGCTTTTTTTTTAGATACTTAAAAAAACTACTTTAGGTTATCTTCAAAATTCAATTCAAAGATGTTTGTAAAAGCATTTTTAATGTTCCCATTTTCATTTAAAACAATTGTTCTGTGCACTTTTGTAATAGCCCATTTTGTTCTTAAATCCTCAAAGTTGGCACTTCGGAATTCTTTTATCCCTTTAAATTTATGTTCTGCTAAATCTTTTTTCCATGCTTCTTGATTGTTATCCAAGTTTATAGCTATAAATTGGAAATTTGGATATTTAGTTTTGAATGCCATAACTTTTTTATGAACTGCAGCCATGTGAGCATATGCATTTTCCGTCCAAAAGAAAAACACGGTATTTTTTGTAGAAAGTACTGACGAAGAAAGCAATGAACCGTTTGAATCAATTAATTGTACTTCTGGTAAAGGATTACCATTTTTTAATAATTGAATGGCATTACCAATCTTGGTAATTTCGTTTTTTTGACTTTTATCTGTGGAATATTTATGATAGATTTCCAGAAAATTTTGGTTGTTAACCATGTTTTGATCTTCTAATAAATAGCTAAAAGCAATATTATTTAACACAGTATTTTTAACTTTTTCATTATTTATTAAAGTATCAGCAATATTCATTTTGTTGATATTTGTTTTTAGTTCTAAATCTACAACCGATAAATGATTGTGATAATTGATAGCACCCATATTGTTTAGCATTTGAGACAGGTACATCACAAATGGCGAAAACCCAGATAGCGCAACATTATTATAGTCTATATCTTTTCTAAACCCATAAAAATCTTTTGGAAGTTCCTCTATCACATCTTTTCCAGTTCTTAGTTTATGAATATAGGGATAAATTTCTTTTTTGGAAAAATGGTGTAAATCGACGGCTGCCTTTGCATAAATGTCAAAATCGTCATTCCAATCGATCTCTTCTTTCTTTTTATTATAAAATGATTGATTTTTGGAATAAGCAGAATCTATAGTTTTGGAAAATTCGGGAACATCATAGTCAAATACTTTGAACATGTCGTTTTTATCTTTTTCATTTCGAAGATATAATTCCATCAAGAAATTGTTTTTTTCATCGCCACGACCGCAAAAAACTACTGATTCATCAAAATCTTTTGAGTTGACATGAACCATAATGCTATCATTCTTATCAAAATAAACATATTGGTATTCAGGATTGTGTTTAAAATTGTATAAACCTGGAGTTAAAGAGTCGAATTTTATAAAAAAGCGATTATTTTTGTCTAATTTTATAGTGTCAATTACCTCATTTTCTTTACAAAAGAGCACATAAGAAATATTTGGATTTGTAATTTCACCTCCAAAATAAGCTATGTAATTGTCACTTTTAAATTCGCTTTTACAGGAATTTAATAGTAATACTGTTATTGTAGAAAAAAGTAAAAGTTTTGTAAACTTGTGTCCAAACATTTAGTAAAGTCTTTGTAAACAAAAATATTCAGTTGATTTGAATAATTCTGTTAATACATAGTTAAATATCACATTCAAAGGGAATGAATTATATAGTTAATTTATCTATAGAATTTAATACGTTAAAAGCCGAAAAAATCTCCATAATATTTGCTATTTTTGCACCAAATTTTAATATAAAATAGTTCATGTTAACAGTTAATAATTTATCAGTACAGTTTGGCAAACGAATTTTGTTTGATGAAGTAAATACAACCTTTACCAATGGTAATATTTATGGCGTTATTGGTGCAAACGGTGCAGGGAAATCAACTTTTCTAAAAATAATTGCGGGTGACATTGATCCAACTTCGGGACATATCCACTTGGAACCAGGAAAAAGAATGTCGGTTTTGAACCAAAATCACAACATGTTTGATGAACACACCGTTCTTGAAACTGTGATGATGGGAAACAAAGTGCTTTTTGCCATTAAAAAAGAAATGGACGAATTGTACTTGGATTATAATGATGCAAACGCTGATAGAATAGGTGAGTTACAAGTACAGTTTGAAGAGATGAACGGATGGAATGCAGATTCTGACGCAGCATCAATGCTATCCAATCTTGGAATTTCCGAAGAACATCATTATACTTTAATGGCCGATTTGGATGGAAAATTAAAAGTTCGTGTACTATTAGCGCAAGCACTTTTTGGAAATCCGGATATGCTGATTATGGATGAGCCCACCAATGATTTGGATTTTGAAACTATTGCTTGGCTTGAAAATTTCTTGGCCAATTATGAAAATGCAGTAATTGTAGTTTCTCACGACCGTCACTTTTTGGATGCTGTTTGTACACACATTTCCGACATTGATTTTAGCAAAATAAATCATTATTCTGGAAATTATACTTTTTGGTACGAATCTAGTCAGTTAGCGGCAAAACAACGTGCACAACAAAACAAAAAAGCCGAAGAAAAGAAAGCAGAATTAGAAGAATTTATTCGTCGTTTTAGTGCGAATGTTGCCAAGTCAAAACAAGCAACTTCTCGTAAAAAAATGATTAGCAAATTAAATATTTCCGAAATAAAACCATCAAGTCGTCGTTATCCTGCTATAATTTTTGACCAAGAGCGCGAAGCTGGTGATCAAATTCTGCATGTAGAAAATTTAAGTGCATCAATTGATGGTGAAGCATTGTTCAGAAACGTAGATTTGAATATGGCAAAAGGTGACAAAATAGTCGTGTTTTCAAAAGATTCAAGAGCTACAACTGCATTTTATGAAATTTTGAATAACAACCAAAAACCAGATTCGGGTACTTTTGATTGGGGTGTTACTACCAATCAAGCCTATTTACCTGTTGATAATCATTCCTTTTTTGAAAATGATTACTCTTTAGTAGATTGGTTGCGTCAATGGGCAAAAACCGAAGAAGAGCGCGAGGAAGTTAACATTCGTGGTTTTTTGGGAAAAATGATTTTCTCTGGCGAAGAAGCTTTGAAAACCTGCCGAGTTTTATCGGGTGGAGAAAAAGTACGGTGTATGTTATCTCGAATGATGATGGAACGCGCCAATATTTTGATGCTTGATGAACCAACGAATCACTTAGACTTGGAATCGATTACGGCATTCAATAATTCATTAAAAAACTTTAAAGGCTCTGTAATTTTTACCACTCATGATCATGAGTTTGCCCAAACAGTTGGAAATAGAGTAGTGGAGCTTACACCAAATGGCGTGATTGATCGTTACATGACTTTTGATGAATATTTAGACGATGAAAAAGTTCAAGAATTAAGAGCAAAAATGTATTCATAAATACTAGGAACCGTTTCAGTTTTGAGACGGTTTTTTTATATCTAAATGTCAAATAAAATTTTAATAAAAAATTATATCTTTACATCCCAAACAACACTACATTATGAGTCATAAAGTATTGCTCAATTCCAAAGAAGTCAATATCATCCTCAATCGTTTGGCTTGTCAGTTAATTGAAAATCATCTGGATTTTTCTAATACTGTTTTAATTGGCATTCAACCGCGGGGTACATTTTTGGCAGAGCGTCTAAAAAATCTTTTGGAACAAGATTATCATTTAAAAAATATTCAACTCGGATTTTTGGACATCACTTTCTTCAGAGATGATTTCCGCAGCCGTGAGAAACAGTTGGAAGCCAACAAAACTAAGATTGATTTTCTAGTTGAGAATAAAAAAGTGGTTTTTATTGATGATGTTTTATACACAGGTAGAAGTGTCAATGCCGCTTTAACAGCTATTCAAACCTTTGGAAGGCCTTCGGAAATTGAACTTTTGGTTCTTATTGACAGACGATTTAGCCGCCATTTACCCATTCAACCCGATTATCGTGGACGGCAGGTAGATGCTATTAACAATGAAAAAGTAAAAGTACATTGGCAAGAACAGGACGACGAAGATGCTGTGTATTTAATTCCAACAATTAACAATTAACCTAAGTAAAATGTCAGAACTATCAGTAAACCATCTCTTAGGAATAAAATATATTACCAAAAAAGATATTGATTTAATCTTTGAAACCGCAGATCATTTTAAGGAAGTCATCAATCGACCAATTAAAAAAGTACCGTCACTGCGAGATATTACTATTGCCAATATTTTTTTCGAAAACAGTACCCGAACAAAACTTTCTTTTGAATTGGCTCAAAAACGCCTTTCGGCTGATGTTATCAGTTTTTCGGCTGCCCAATCTTCGGTAAAAAAAGGAGAAACATTGATTGATACCGTGAATAATATTCTTTCAATGAAAGTAGATATGGTTGTTATGCGTCACGCAAATCCTGGTGCAGCCTATTTCCTTTCACAAAATGTAAAAGCAAGTATTATTAATGCTGGCGATGGTGCGCACGAACATCCAACACAAGGATTGCTAGATAGTTATTCAATAAGAGAACGACTTGGAGAAGTTGCTGGAAAGAATGTTGTTATCGTTGGTGATATTTTACATTCAAGAGTAGCCCTTTCCAATATTTATGCACTTCAAATGCAAGGAGCAAATGTGAAAGTTTGCGGACCAAAAACATTAATTCCTAAATACATTGAAAGTCTTGGAGTAACAGTTGAACCTAATCTTCGTAAAGCTTTGGAATGGTGCGATGTTGCTAACATGCTTCGGGTTCAAAATGAACGAATGGATATCAATTATTTTCCATCAACAAGAGAATATGCACAGCAATATGGCGTTGACAAGGCGTTGTTAGACTCATTAGATAAAGAAATTGTTATCATGCATCCTGGACCGATTAATCGCGGTGTAGAAATCACCTCTGATGTTGCCGACAGTCAACAGTCTGTTATATTGAATCAAGTAGAGAACGGGGTGGCTATTCGAATGGCTGTTATTTATCTTTTAGCTTCAAAAATCCAATAGGATTGAAAATGGATATAATAAAAACCAAATTTTTATAAAAACTTAATTTAAGCAATATTACTACCTTTATTAACAAGCTTTTTTAAGAACGTTCTAATTAATACTTTATTTGGAGAAATCCCTGAAGTTACAAATTGTCTTTTAACAGTTCCTGATGTTGTGGTAGCGTCTGAGAAAGGAGTAGTTTGTTTGCTACCCATAAACCATAATGCAAAATCCGATTGAGTTGAAGCGACTGCGCTATCGTTTGTAACTACAATTGTAACATCAGTTAAAATCAAAGTTTCTATTGTAGTAGTTGTAGGCAAAACAATAGCTTTGTTTTGACCAAAAACCCCAACACTTGATAAAACCAACAAAACTAATAAAACAAATAATCTAACGTTTGTTACATTTTTTTGAGCTACTGTTGAAGTTGATTTTTTCATTTTTATTTTGTTTTTCTGTTATTATTACAAGTCAAAACTACTTCAACAATGAAGCGAGTGCAACTATTTTCGATGAACTACTGCAAAACTCGTTTAAAGCAATAAATGAGCAAATTCAAGGATTTTTATCGTTTTTTTTGGTCATTCGTCTATATAATAACCCAAAAAAGACACTTTTACCGATGAACTGTTTTATAGTATCCACGAACAACATCATTGGCAGTACCTAAAATGGTTAAAAAGGATGATTTTTGTAAAAAAGAGGGTTGATAACCTAAATCACCTTTCATTTTATTATTAAAAAAAAGGTAGTAACTTAGCAACAAAGCAATTTATACATACATATATCATTCAAATGAAAGTAGAACAAAAAGGACACACCACCACTATTAGAAATACTCAAGGAAATACTGCTGATTTTTTGACCAAAGTGGTCCATGAATATAATAGTTATAAAACTCAGAATATTATATTGGATTTAACCCATGATAAAAACTTGAACATGCAAGACATCAAATCATTTATTGATTTGTCCAAAAAGCATAAAAAAGAAAAAAAATCGTTGGTTTTGGTTACAGATGCTATTGATTTTAATGCTGTTCCAACAACAGTGACCGTAGTTCCAACACTTTTAGAAGCACATGATATTATAGAAATGGAAGAAATAGAACGCGATTTGGGTTTTTAATTTATCAAGATCAGTCATGCAACAGACCTAGGAATAAAGAAAATAGAAGAATGAACTTGACAATATTAGGCTGTTATGCCGCAACACCAAGAACAATTACCAATCCAACGTCTCAAATATTAGAAATAAGGAATAGAATGTTTCTTATTGATTGTGGAGAAGGAACACAAGTCCAGTTGAGAAAAAACAAAATTAAGTTTTCTAGAATAAACCATATTTTTATTTCACATCTCCATGGCGATCATATGTATGGATTGGTAGGATTGATTTCTACTTTTATGTTACTCAATAGAAATACCGATTTGCATGTTTATGGTCCCAAAGGCATTAAAGAAATTATCTTACTGCAATTGCGACTGTCAAATTCCTTTACAGGTTATAATCTTTATTTTCATGAATTAATTTCAAAACAAAGCGAAGTGGTTTTTGAGGATGAAAAAGTAATCGTAAAAACGATTCCATTAAAGCATCGAATTTATACTAATGGTTACCTTTTTCAAGAAAAAGTAGGAGATAGGAAGCTCAATATTGAAGCCGTAGAAAAGTATAAAATTGAAACCTGTTATTATCAAAAAATAAAACATGGTCGCGATATGATACTTGATAATGGAACGGTTATACCAAACAAAGAAATTACATTCGACCCTATACCAACTAAAAGTTATGCCTTTTGTAGCGATACTATATATGACGAAAATATTATTCCTTTAATTCAAAATGTTGATGTTTTGTATCATGAAACCACATTCCTTGAATCAGAATCGGACAAAGCAGAAAAGACGATGCACAGTACTGCAAAACAAGCAGCAACTATTGCCTTGAAAGCAAATGTTGGAAAGCTTATACTTGGTCATTACAGCACTCGATATGAAAACATAGAACTTTTTAAACAGGAAGCTCAAACTATTTTTTCAAACGTACTTCTTGCTGATGATGGCAAATCGTTCGAGTTTGATTAATTCCAAACAAAATGTGTTACTTTTTTTTGCTACTAAAAATAGAAAAGAATGTAACTTTACCCTATAAATAAATTACTCATAAATAGAATGAAAGATTTAAGCAACTATAGAAAGTCCTACGAGAAGAGTGAATTGCTAGAGACAAATATTCCTGAAGATCCAATTAATCTATTTCACAAATGGTTTTATGAAACAGAGGAGCAAGGCAATATGGACGAAGTCAATGCCATGACTGTTTCAACACTTGGTATGGACGGGTTTCCAAAATCACGGGTTGTACTTCTAAAAAAATTCAATGAAGAAGGATTTATTTTCTATACCAATTATAATTCAGAAAAAGGAAAAGCAATTGCAAATAATCCAAAAGTATGCCTCTCTTTTTTTTGGCATGCTATGGAACGCCAAGTAATTATTAAAGGAATTGCCGAAAAAACATTAGACTCAGTTTCTGATGGTTATTTTGATAGTCGACCGGTAGGAAGTAAACTCGGAGCTATAGTTTCTCCGCAAAGTGAAGTTATTCCATCCAGAGACTATTTAGAGAGCAATTTGAAAGAATTAGAAAAAGTATTTGAAGGAAAAGAAATCTCAAGACCTAAAAATTGGGGTGGTTTTTTAGTACGACCAACGGAAGTAGAGTTTTGGCAAGGAAGACCAAATAGGCTTCATGACAGAATTCGTTATTGTTATCAAGAAGACTACACATGGAAAATAGATAGATTATCTCCCTAAAATAGATTTCTCCATTTAATGTTCATTAATAACCATTCGTATTTGTAGACTGCCCCCAAAAAGTTAGACACTATTTGGGGGTATTTTTATGGAAAGAAAAGTCAAGTATGATTATGCATTTAAGCTTGAATGCGTAAAATTAGT
>JBILYQ010000337.1:0-2575 GCA_044377655.1 Flavobacterium sp. | reverse complement strand
ACAAAGCTAATAAAACTTTTACAGATTCAATTTGACACTTAAAAAAAATACAATATGAACTTAAACAAATTCACTATCAAATCCCAGGAAGCAATTCAGCTTTCACAACAATTGGCACAAGCAAATGGCCAACAGCAAATCGAGAACGAACACATTTTCAAGGCGCTTATTGAAGTTGACGAAAATGTAGCTCCTTTTATTCTAAAAAAACTAAATGTTAATGTAAACTTGCTCAATCAAATTCTTGATAGCACTATCCAAAGTTTTCCAAAAGTTTCTGGAGGAGAAATAATGCTTTCTCGAATTGCAAATACAACACTTAATGAAGCCGAAATTATTGCCAAAAAAATGAACGATGACTTCGTATCTGTTGAACATTTATTATTAGCAATTTTTGGATCCAAAAGTAAGATTGCTCAGATCCTAAAAGATCAAGGTGTCACTGAAAAAGGACTGAAATCTGCTATCGACGAACTAAGAAAAGGTGAAAGAGTAACTTCAGCTTCCGCAGAAGAAACCTATAACTCACTTAATAAATATGCCAAAAATTTAAATGAACTTGCAAAGAGTGGCAAACTTGACCCCGTAATAGGACGGGATGAAGAAATTCGGAGAGTGCTCCAAATATTAACCAGAAGAACCAAAAATAATCCAATGCTTGTTGGCGAACCTGGAGTAGGAAAAACAGCAATCGCTGAGGGATTGGCCCACCGAATTGTAGACGGTGATGTACCTGATAATCTTAAAGATAAAATCGTTTTCTCATTAGACATGGGTGCCTTAATTGCCGGTGCAAAATACAAAGGAGAATTCGAAGAAAGATTAAAGTCGGTCGTAAAAGAAGTCACCGCCGCCGAAGGAGATATCGTTTTGTTTATTGATGAAATCCACACACTAGTTGGAGCTGGAGGTGGTGAAGGTGCTATGGACGCCGCAAACATCTTGAAACCCGCACTTGCACGAGGCGAACTTCGAGCAATTGGGGCAACAACACTCGACGAATACCAAAAATATTTTGAAAAAGACAAAGCTCTAGAACGTCGCTTTCAAAAAATAATTGTTGAAGAACCAGATACCGAAAGTGCAATCTCAATACTCCGTGGAATAAAAGAAAAATATGAAACTCATCATAAAGTCCAAATAAAAGACGATGCAATCATTGCTGCCGTTGAACTATCACAACGCTACATAACAAACCGTTTCCTTCCAGACAAAGCTATAGATTTAATGGATGAAGCCGCATCTAAATTACGAATGGAAATCAATTCAAAACCCGAAGAACTAGATGTCTTGGATCGAAAAATAATGCAACTTGAAATCGAAATCGAAGCCATTAAAAGAGAAAAAGACGAAGCAAAAATGAAAATTCTTGGAATGGATTTAGCCAACCTCAAAGAAGAACGCAATGAAATTTACGCCAAATGGAAATCAGAAAAAGACGTTGTCGATAACATTCAAACGGTAAAAACCCAAATTGAAGATTTTAAATACGAAGCAGAACGAGCAGAACGGGAAGGCGATTACGGTAAAGTAGCCGAAATAAGATATGGGAAAATCAAGGAATCACAGGCAAAACTTGATGTATTGTTAAAACAACTTCAAGAAAACCAATCAGGAACCTCATTAATAAAAGAAGAAGTTACCCGAGAAGATATTGCAGAAGTGGTAGCTAAATGGACGGGGATTCCAGTAATGAAAATGCTGCAAGGTGAACGTGAAAAACTATTAAAATTAGAAGACGAACTCCACAAAAGAGTCGTAGGCCAAGAAGAAGCCATTGAAGCGGTAAGCGATGCTGTTCGAAGAAGTCGTGCTGGATTACAAGACATGAAAAAACCTGTTGGAACTTTCCTCTTCCTAGGAACGACAGGAGTTGGAAAAACAGAATTGGCAAAAGCATTGGCAGAATACCTCTTCGACGATGAAAATGCAATGACCCGAATTGACATGAGCGAATACCAAGAAAGACATAGTGTAAGCCGATTAGTTGGTGCACCTCCAGGATATGTTGGCTATGACGAAGGCGGACAATTGACTGAAGCCGTAAGAAGAAAACCATATTCTGTAATATTATTGGATGAAATTGAAAAAGCACATCCTGATACTTTTAATATTTTATTACAAGTTTTAGACGAAGGTCGATTAACGGATAATAAAGGGAGACTCGCCGATTTCAAAAATACCATAATCATCATGACCTCAAACATGGGAAGCCAAATCATTCAAGAAAAATTCGAAAACCTCAGAGGAGGATTAGAAGCTGCGACAGAAGCCGCAAAAATTGAAGTGCTTGGTCTCTTAAAACAAACTGTACGTCCTGAGTTCATTAATAGAATAGACGAAATTGTAATGTTTACACCGCTGACAAACGCTAACATAACCCAAATTGTAAGTCTTCAACTTAAAAGTGTCACAAAAATGCTAGGACAACAAGGGATAACAATGAATGCAACAGCAGAGGCTATCGCCTATCTTTCAGAAAAAGGATACGATCCACAGTTTGGTGCAAGACCCGTAAAAAGAGTTATCCAAAGAGATGTGTTAAACAAACTGTCCAAAGAAATCCTATCAGGAA
>JBILYQ010000336.1:0-2576 GCA_044377655.1 Flavobacterium sp. | reverse complement strand
ACAATTGTATCAAAATGAACGAAAAATGTAGCCATTGCGGATTACGTTATCAAATTGAGCCTTCCTTCTTTTATGGCGCTATGTATGTTAGTTATGGATTGAATGTTGCTGTTGGAATAGCAGCTTTTATTGTTTCATTTATCGTTTTTAATTCTGATTTAAAAACAGCTTTTATAGCAATAATTGCAACTATTTTGATACTTTTCCCAATTGTCTTAAGACTTTCGAGAAACATTTATATCAACATGTTTGTGTCATATGACAAAAATTTATAATGCTAAATTATACTTTTTTGTCATAGCGTTTAATATCAACCGCTCTCTCCAAGGGTATTCCATATTCAATATAATTGAATAAATCTTTTGCCATTGCAGGCCCGAGCATCACACCTCGAGTGCCAAGACCATTAAGAATATGCAATCGGTCATGTATTTTGTGTGTGCCAATCATCGGTTTTCGGTCTTTGACAGTTGGACGCACGCCAGCAAAATGGGATATTATTTCAAAATTACAAGTTAGAATTTCATTTATCCTATCTACTAATTCAAGTCTGCCTTCTTCGGTTGGTGTGTTAGTTTTATCTTCCCAGTTGTATGTTGCTCCAACTTTAAATAAATCATTGCCTAGAGGTAAAATAAAGACGCTAGTATTAACAATTACATCTAGGTTTAATTGAGGCGCTTTAATAATCAACAACTCGCCTTTGGTACCATCTAATGGTAAATAATTAAAAAACGGGTTAGCATGCATTCCAAATCCTTCTGCAAAAACAATATGTCTTGCGTAGATATCTTTATATTGAATAAAATTATGTTTAAAAATAATATCCGAATGCTCAAAAGTGGCTTTTAAATAAAAATTATTGGAAAGTAAATAGCTTTTATAATTATCAAGCAAAACATTTGTATCTACATACCCCGTGTGCAAAACTTCCCCATACCCAAAAGGAGAATCAATGCCAATATATTTTTTTGTAATTACTTTTGTGGAAAGAAAAGGCGCAAGATTGAGTTTGTCTGAAGCAGCAAACCAATTATTTTGTTCTTCAATTGAAAAGAATTTTCTATAAATCGGCATTTTAATATCACAAGAAATCAAAAGTTTGTCTTCTATGGTTTTATAAAAAGTGTTTAACAATTCCAACTGGTACTTAGCCTGAAAAACTTCGCTAAATCGTTTTAAAATAATTGGATTGTATAGACCCGCAGCTACTTTGGATGAATTTTGAGAATCATTGTCAATAACAAAAATTGTCTTTCCATTTAGTAATGCTGTTTCTGCAAAAGAAATACCCGCTAAACCACAACCTACAATTATATAATCAATCATATAAACAATTATTAAATAAAAAAACTCTCACCTTGAAGATGAGAGTTTAGTATAATCTTTATGAAATACTTTAGTAATTCCACATATCAGATTCGAAATTACGGATTTTTTCTTTGATTCGTTCAGATTCAAGAAGTTGGTTTTGAGCATTTTCTTTCATGTAATCTTGAACTTGTCTGTCTCCATAAACATTCTCTTCTTTGTAAATAACTGCATTGAACCTTCTAGAATTTAATAGGTGATCAAAGGTAATTGGCATCGCTGAGTTTTTGTCATTGAAAGCCTTCGCTTCATGCAAAACATCTCTAACTGAAGGGAAATAAACCCAGAACAATTCGATAACATCAGGGTTTTCTTTGCCAATCTCTCTAGCTTCAGTAGCCATTGGACAAATGCCCAATAATCTATATTTCAATTCACCTTGACGTTTATCGAAATACCAAAATCCCTTAATTTTATAACCCGAAACATCTTGTGCCGTTAACTCGGTCTTATTAATAAACTGAGCGTCAAGTACTTTTTTTCCAGATTTATAATCATCATAGTAATTATTGATTTCATCTATTCCGGTAGGTATAGTGTCAGTATATGTAAATGAAGAACTCATATCTTTCAATGTTTTCTTAGTATTAAAATAATCATCTGCATAAACTTCTGTAATCGTACCTTCTTTAATGCCTTTTAATAAAACACTAAATAAAGAACGTCTTTCTTTTCCAACAGAGTTAGTATCTATAGGATAATATAACGGAAAATTAATTCTCTCATCAAGATCAATAAATTCCCAAATAGTTTTTCCCATCAATACATCTCTATCATGAACATAACCATAAGGTAATGGTTTGTCATTATCAGAAATTAATTGAGCATCTGTTTTTTTACCAATTTGATCTGGTGTTTTAGCATTAAGCAGGTTTGACTGCGCAACAGAAGATAAACTTCCGGTGATGCTAATAACGACTAATAAAAGATTTCTTAATTTCATATTATAAATTCTAAGTTACTTAAGTAGGATAACGTCTAACTTAAATTATTATTGTATTTCGTATATAACTGGGGAAGCACTTTTAGTTGTTACACCAGCAGCAACACCAATAATTTTTGTTTTGATATCAGAAATAGTAATCTGATCACCTCTACCGGCTTTTGCCATGGCAGCATTACATTGGGCATTCACTCTATCTCCATTTACAATTACCGCTGCCTGACCAGGAGCTTTAAAGGTAAATTGAGTAACTTGGAACGTT
>JBILYQ010000088.1:0-7914 GCA_044377655.1 Flavobacterium sp. | reverse complement strand
ACTTTTTACGGTTTTTTAAGAACGATTTAATTACATTTTCTAAACCAATATTATATTCAATATTGAACGGGGATTTCTCATCAAGCTTTTTAAGTCTTTCTTTTAAAAGTTCTGTTGGCAATTCAAAATCGACTTTTTCGTCAACATTAATCGTTTTTATATCAAGGGTTAACTCGTCATATAAATCTAAACTTGCCAATTCCTGCATCCACATGCTGTCAATGCAAGAGGCCAAATTATCATGGATGAAAGTTGCTTTAATAGAATCTAAAACTTGTTTATCGGTTAGATTCTTTTTAAAAGGGGCAATATTCAGGTTGTCTTGTGCAAAAATTACTGAACCTAGGGCAAGGAAAGCAATAGATGCTGTTTTTTTTAAATTCATACTTCTGTATTTAAAGTGGTATTTTTCAAATCATTAAGTTTTACAAACATACAGACTAATAACGCATTAGTTTGTCAATTTATTGTTAAAACTGTTTATTTAATCTAAAATAGCTGCAATACCTGGTAAAATTCTTCCTTCTAACATTTCTAACATTGCTCCACCGCCAGTAGAAACATAGCTCATTTTTTCTTCCAGTCCGAATTGTTTTACGGCCGAAACCGAATCGCCACCACCTACAAGCGAGAACGCCCCGTTAGCTGTAGATTCTGCAATATAATTTCCTAATTCAATAGTTCCATTGGCAAATTTTTCCATTTCAAAAACACCCAAAGGTCCGTTCCAAAGTATGGTTTTAGATTCTAAAATCACTTTTTTAAAATTTTCCAATGATTTTGGTCCTGCATCCAAACCTTGCCATCCTTCTGGAATTTCACGTACATCAACAATTTTTGTGTTGGCATCGTTCGAAAAGGCATCTGCTGCAATAACATCAACAGGAATGTGGATTTGAACATTTTTTTCTTTTGCCAAACGCAATATTTCCAATGCCAATTCTTGCTTATCATCCTCGCAAATCGAATTTCCAATTTTTCCACCTAGTGCTTTTACAAAAGTAAAAGTCATTCCGCCACCAATTATCATGTGGTCAACTTTGTCCAAAATATTTTCGATTACCGTAATCTTTGAAGACACTTTAGATCCACCAAGAACTGCCGTCACGGGTTTTACTGAGTTGTTTAAAACGCGATTCAAACTTTCAATTTCTTTTGCCAAGAGCAGTCCAAAACATTTATTTTCGGAAAAA
The DNA here is from genome assembly GCA_044377655.1 of Flavobacterium sp. Taxonomy (GTDB): domain Bacteria; phylum Bacteroidota; class Bacteroidia; order Flavobacteriales; family Flavobacteriaceae; genus Flavobacterium. Next base: position 6,721 of record JBILYQ010000088.1, on the reverse strand, counting down.
AACTTAGCGATGATTGTTGTAGAAGCATGCGCTCTGTGTGCGGTTCCAAAAGCATCATTTACATAAATATCTCCCAGTTGAGCTAATTCTTTAGCGAAATTTTCGTCTCCAGCTTCTTCTTCGGCATAAAAACGTAGGTTTTCAAGCAATAATACTTCGCCAGGTTTTAGAGTTTCTGCTGCATTTTTTGCAATTTCACCGCGACAATCTGAGGCGAATCTTACAGTAACACCAAGAACTTCTGATGTCTTTGCAAGTATGTGTTTTAAAGAATATTTTTCTTCCTTTCCTTTTGGTCTTCCAAGATGCGACATCAAAATTACGCTTCCGCCATCGGCAAGAATTTTTTCAATAGTGGGTTTTGCTGATGTAATTCTAGTATCATCTGTAACGTTAAAATTTTCGTCCAAAGGCACGTTAAAATCTACTCTGATTATCGCTTTTTTGTTGCTGAAATTGAAATCTTGAAGGGTTTTCATTGATGTACAGTGTTTGGTTTAAATTTATGCAAATGTAATAAATTAAAATTTTATCGATTTTTTTTAAGCTTTCAAGGGTTTTTTTTGGTTGTAATTCAAGAAATAATGATCTGTATTTCAGTTTATTATTTTCATTCTATTTCATTGTTTGATTGTCCATCAGATTGATATTATTTCGTTCATTGTTTTTTGTGCTGCAAAAGATTCTCCTATCTTTGCTTTATGCAGTTTTCAGAAATACTTGGTCAAGATTATATAAAAGCGCATTTAACCAGAAGTGCTTCATTAGGAAGAATTCCACATGCGCAACTGTTTATTGGTCCCGAAGGATGTGGCACATTATCTATGGCAATTGCCTATTCGCAATTTGTTTTATGTAATAATTCAAATTCTGAAAATGGTGGTGGAAACGAATCTTGTAATCTAAAGTTCAAATACATTTCGCATCCCGATTTGCATTTTGTGTATCCAAATGTGACCAACGAAGATGTAAAATCCAAACCTAAAAGTGCTGATTTCATTGTGGCTTGGCGCGAATTTATCTCGCAAAATCCCTATGGAAGTTTGTTTGATTGGTACAATCATTTGGGCGTTCAAAACAAGCAAGGCGAAATTCGGGTTGATGATGCTCAGGATATTTTGAAGTCATTGGCGCTAAAATCCTTTGAAGGTGGTTATAAAATCATGATTGTTTGGATGGCTGATAAAATGAATATTGCGGCTTCCAATAAATTATTAAAATTACTCGAAGAACCGCCTGAGAAAACACTTTTCATCCTCATTTCGGAAAACGAAGAAGATATAATTCAAACCATTCGCTCTCGATGCCAAGTATTGCATTTTGGCGCATTGCCAGAAACCATTATTTCTGAAGCATTAATAGCCCGACATGCTGTTGAGCCAAAAGAGGCAACAAAAATAGCCCATCAAGCACAAGGAAATTTCAATAAAGCTTTGCATTTATTAAAGAATGATAGCGAAGATTTTCCTTTTGAAAAATGGTTTGTTGATTGGGTTCGCGCCGCTTTTAGAGCCAAGGGAAATGCAACAGCTATTTTGGATTTAATTTCTTGGAGTGAAGAAATCGCTGGATTGGGTCGTGAAACCCAAAAGAAATTTTTAAACTTTTGTATCGATATGTTTCGTCAAGCAATGTTGGTCAATTATCAAACCGAAAAATTGGTCTACATGGAACCAAAAGTGGAAAAATTTAAGTTAGAAAACTTTGCGCCATTTGTAAATGGAAACAATATAAACGCCATTTTTAATGAATTATCGGATGCAATTTACCACATCGAACGCAATGGAAATGCTAAAATTATACTAACCGATTTATCAATCAAACTGACCCGATTAATCCATAAAAAATAAATATTATGAATAACGCAGCTTCTATTTTATTGTTACTTTTTCTGTCCGTGACCTTTGTCCAATCTGCCTATGATAAAGTTTTTGGTTGGAATGGGAATGTGGAATGGCTTAAAGTTCATTTTGCTAAAACAATTCTAAAAAATCATGTTCCGTCTGCCTTGTTTATTGTTTTGGTTTTAGAACTAATTGCAGGGATTTTTAGTTTGGCTGGTTGCGTTGAATTATTCATCAATGGAGGAAGAGTTTTTGGTTTTTATGGCGCTGTTTTTTCTTGTATAACTTTGATTTTGTTATTATTAGGACAACGATTAGCCAAAGATTATGACGGAGCAAGAACAATTGCCATTTATTTCGTTCCCGCAGTATTGGCCGTCTTTTGGTTGAGTTAACTATAAACTTGCCTTAAACATTTTTAATTCGTCCCAAGAAAATCTGTCTCCATATTGTTCTTTCAATCCATTGAGCGACTCTTCTTTGTAATCTTTAAAAATTTCGCTTAATTCTTGAATTTTTTCTTCTGATAAAACATCAGAAATTGCAATGGATTTTGCTTCAATTAATTTTGACAAATGCCCTAAAATTGTTCCTGCTGTAAATTTTCTGATAGCGGCAATTTCCTCAACAGATTTTTTTTGGAGCCACAATTCATGGGTTTCCTCGACAGTTGATTTTTTATTTTCTTTACTGGTTTTTTTCTTTTTTGAATACCGTTCTAAATCAACTTCGTCTTCAACCAAAGTTACGTTCACGTTTTTATATTCATGTCGTATAGTTTCTAATTTTCTAATTTTGTAAAATTTAATCATGTCCGAGGACAATTTTTCCTTAGAGATTGTTTCACCATTGACAACGGTTTCGATAAGTAATTTAGCCTTCATCAATCGCAAAACAGCTCTAATTTGCAATTCTTCCAAAATCAATAATTCTTCATAAAAAGCCTTTACTTTTTTGACTCGGATGACCTCTTCTAATTTCCAAAGAATTTCGTAAACCAAACTATCCATCGGTTGCAAAAAATAATCGTAAGCCGCTTGAATTCTCTCTGAAACAAACTTTAAATCGACCTCTTCTGTATTAAAAAGTTTGTTGAGTTGTGAAATAAATTTTCTCGAAGGCTCTATAAGGGTTTCAATAATTTGTGTTTGTTTTTTAGCCCAAACGACATGTTTTGATTTTTCGGAGAGTTCTGAATTTTCGTTATAACTAAATTGATGATTTCGCCATTCTTGTGCCAAATCTGCCCAATCGAAACTGGATTTCAAATAGTTATGGATAAATGTCTTGGTTTCCTGCTTTAAAGAATTTTCTAAAAGCAGTTCGCTCGCTTTGTTTTCCGCATAATCCATAACATCTTGATCGTTCGTAATGCCATTCATTTGCAAGGGAGATAGTAAAACCAAGCCGTTTAAGGAGCGCAAACGCGAAAGTGCCACATAGGCTTGCCCGGGAAGAAAAACTTGCGAAACATCAAGGGCAGCTTTATCAAAAGTTAATCCTTGACTTTTGTGCACAGTGATTGCCCAAGCGAGTTTTATGGGATAATGAGTAAACGTCCCGAGGACTTCTTCACTAATTTCCTTTGTATTTGAATCTACAAAATAGCGAATGTTTTGCCATTCATATCTTTCCACTTCAATGGTTTTGTTTTCTTCAGGAAAATGAACAAGAATTTCTTCCTCTGAAAGTGACTTGATGACGCCCATTTTTCCATTAAAATAATTTTTATCAAAAGATGGGTCGTTTTTGATAAACATAACCTGAGCACCCCTTTTGAGTTCCAAATGCGCTTCAACGGGATAAATTTTATCTGGAAAATCATCAACTATGCGTGCTTTATACATTTTAGATTGTCCGTCCAAATCACATAAAGACTGAGAATTAATAGTATCCGCTTTTAAATTGTGGGTTGTCAGTGTAATGTAACCTTTATTAGCTTTCAAATCAAAATTTGGCTGTACAAATTGATTTAAAATATTCACATCGTATTGCGAAATCCGATTGTTTCTAAGATTGTTCAAAACGGAAATGAACTTTTCATCCGTTTGACGGAAAATTTTAGATAATTCGATATATAACGGGGGATTTTGTTGAATAACGTGCGAATGAAAAAAGAATTTCCCTTTGTAATAATTGCTCAATGTTCTCCATTCTTCATCGCGAATGACGGGTGGCAATTGCAATAAATCGCCAATAAAAAGCACTTGTACACCTCCAAAAGGCAAGCTTTTTCTACGAACAGATTGCAACATAAAATCCATTGCATCCATCAAATCGGAACGCAACATACTGACTTCATCAATGATCAACAACTCCATATTTTGAATAACCGATTTTTTTAAACCGCTCATTCTAAAATGTCTACGCAAGGTTGCCTTGGTTTCAAACTTTGAACTTTCCGTAAACTGTGGAGAAGAATTATCTGGAATAAATCCGCCGAAAGGCAACTGAAACATGGAGTGAATAGTTACTCCTCCAGCATTTAAAGCAGCTATACCTGTTGGCGCTACAACAACCGTATTTTTGTGTGTTGACTTTATTATTTCTTTTAGCAATGTTGTCTTTCCAGTTCCGGCTTTTCCTGTTAGAAAAACAGAACGATTGGTTTGATTGATAAATTGCAACACATAGTTGGCTTCAGCAGATATCGTTTCCATTGGTGTATAAAATTACAAGACAAATATAACGTATTGTATTTCAATGCAAGACAAAAAAAAACGCCTTTATGTAAAAGACGTTTATTTTTTTATAAGAATATTATTTATTTTTTTACTTCTAGCTTTTCTTCTTTTTTAGCTTCCGTTTTATATTTGTCATTCACTAATTTAACGATGTCTTTTGTTATTTCGTAACTGTCTTTGGCATATAAAATAGTTGCTACTTCTCCTGTTCCGTAGATATAATCAAAGCCTTTTTCTTTTCCGTAATCTTTAATTAATTTCTTGTATCCTTTAACTAGGGTATCCATATCGGCGCCACTTTCCTGTTGCAATTGTTGCAAAATTGATTGTTGAGCATAGTTTATTTCTTGTTCTCTTTGTTGCAATTCAGAACCTTTCTGTTGCGCCCAAGCTTGTCCATTTGCCATTGCATTTTTCTTGAAATCTGCTGCTTCAGATTTCCATCTAGCAACTTCTGCTTCAAGTTGTGTTCCCATCTCTTTCGATTTGCCTTTATATTTAGCTTCGATATCTTTAGCTTCAGTGCTTTCGTCCAATAATTTTGAGATATCAACATAAGCTGTTTTCACTTCTTTAGCTTCGGATGTTTTATTGCAAGAAATAATAGAAATTGCTAATGCAAAAAGGATAAAAGATTTTTTCATTCTATAAGTGTTTTTAAATTTTTTTCAAAAGTATAAAAATAAACCACAATAATCTAAAGGGTATTGAAATTTGCTTTTGGAACTATTGAAACGTATTATAGTTTTTGACTATTACAATCCAGTAATAAATCACAAGTATTTATTGTTTTTGATTAAAAATTAGGCGTTTTAAGGCGTTTTTTTGATCAACAAGTAAATTAGGGTGTATTTATAAATATTTATTGTTTTAAAAGCTTAATATGGTGTTTTATTTGTTTTTTATCACATAAATATGAGAGGAATACTCGTTATTCCTACTTCCATATCGATTTGACTTCCATCCTATCCAAAATGCCTTTAGAAAATTCATTTTACCATTCTTGTATTTTTCGGAAAGCAAACTAACATAAAAACTATCAAATTTCATTGGCACAACTTGTATCAATTGTAAATTCTCTTTCGAAAAAAGTTTGTCAACTGCTGTTTTCGAAAAATGCCACAAATGTCTTGGAACGTCAAAAGCTGCCCAAAATTTACCATAGTAGTTTGCATCGAAGGAATTAAAATTAGGAACAGCTATAAGAATTGTTCCGTTAGGTTTTAAAAGTCTTTTTAACTCTTTTATTTGAAATTCTAAATTTGGCACATGTTCTAAAACATGCCACATTGTGATTATATCAAAAGAATTGTTTTCTAATTCTGATAAATCATTTGCAAAAGAAACACCTTTATTTACAGCGATTGCTTTAGGTTTTTCGCCAGGTTCAATGCCTTTTATTTTCCAACCATTATTTTTTGCAACAACTAAAAAATCTCCAGTTCCAGCACCAATATCCAATAGATTACCTTTTAAAGATTGAGAATTAATAAGTCTAAGTTTGTTTTGCAACGCAATGTTTTTTACAACGTGATATATCTTTTCAAACAAAGAGCGCTTGCCGTCTGTATGCGAAATATAATCGTCACTTTCATAATAACTCGGCAATTTTTCTAAACTTGGCTGAGGACTTGTCACCAACATATCTAGTTCTTCGTTATGAAGCAAATCGAAACTTTCCTGCGAAACAGAAGAATCTTTTACTTGCATAAATAATTTATTATTTGAAATATCCATCTAAAAGTCTTATTTTATAGGGGTTTGCATGCTTGGTTTCACGTGGAACATTGTTATCGTCCCATGTAAATTAACAACACTGAAATGTCGCTTGGAGACACCCCACTTATTCTTGATGCTTGAGAAATTGTTACAGGTCTAATTTTACTAAGTTTTTGTTTTGCTTCAATTGACATTGATTTGATTTTATTATAATCGAAATTTTCAGGTATTTTAACATCTTCTAAACGAGTTAACTTATCCGCGTTATTTCGCTCCTTTTCGATATAGCCAGAATATTTAACTTGAATTTCTGCTTGTTCTAACATTTCCCTGTCTAAATTATTTAGAAGAGCGTATTCATTAACTTTTTCAAATTTGAGGAAATCTTCCAAATCAATTTGAGGACGAGAGAATATTTTAAACATTTTGTCATTTTGAACAATTGGAGCACTTCCTTTTGCTTCCAATATCGGA
>JBILYQ010000335.1:0-2605 GCA_044377655.1 Flavobacterium sp. | reverse complement strand
ACTGTCTTCAACCCACTCAAGAAAATGGGATACAAATCCGTCTTCAAAAACCAAAAAACATCCTTAAAAAAAGAATGCAATACCACAAATTGCCTCTCCTCAGAATTTGACAACATTTGGTACAACTTAGACACAATAACAAACAGCCAAGTCCTCCATTTCTAAAAAGACTTCCAAAACTTAGAACAAGCCCGAGAAATCTCCGACCACATACCAATTACAGTAGAAATAAAATGAAAACAAAACCAAAATCTATAAAACAAAAAAAAGCCACTCATTTCTGAATGGCTTTCTAGTAGCGGGAACAGGACTCGAACCTGTGACCTTCGGGTTATGAGCCCGACGAGCTGCCTACTGCTCTATCCCGCGATCTTCGAGTGCAAATATACAACCAAAATTGATAAAAACAAGGTAATTCAACAAAAAAATTTTATCTCAGCTATTGACTTGATATCATTACCTTTGCCCAAAATAATTTAGAGTAAATGACACATAAAGCAGGTTTCGTAAATATAATTGGAAATCCAAACGTGGGCAAATCAACGTTAATGAACGCTTTTGTCGGCGAAAGACTATCCATTATCACCTCAAAAGCACAAACAACCCGACATAGAATACTAGGAATCGTAAATGGAGATGACTTTCAAGTAATACTCTCAGACACACCTGGAATAATCAAGCCAGCCTATGAAATGCAAGAATCGATGATGAATTTTGTCAAGTCTGCTTTCGAAGATGCCGACATCCTTCTCTACATGGTCGAAATAGGAGAAAAAGAACTAAAAGACGAAGCCTTCTTCAATAAAATCATCCACGCAAAAATCCCAGTCCTTTTATTATTAAACAAAATTGACACCTCAAACCAAGAACAACTAGAAGAGCAAGTTGTCTTTTGGACCGAAAAAGTGCCAAATGCCGAAATATTCCCAATCTCCGCCCTGCAAAACTTCAACGTAAAAGAAGTATTTGCTAGAATAATAGAAATACTACCAGTAAATCCAGCCTATTATCCAAAAGACACCCTAACAGACAAACCCGAACGTTTCTTCGTCAACGAAACCATCCGCGAAAAAATCCTATTGCATTACAGCAAAGAAATTCCCTATGCCGTAGAAATCGTAACCGAAGAATTCTTTGAAGACGAAAATATTATCAGAATCCGCTCCCTGATTATGGTAGAACGCGAAACCCAAAAAGGAATCGTAATCGGTCACAAAGGAGAAGCCCTGAAAAGAGTTGGAGTAGAATCTCGTGCCGATTTAGAAAAGTTTTTTGGCAAACAAATTCACATCGAATTATACGTCAAAGTCAACAAAAACTGGAGAAGTAACGCCAACATGTTAAAACGATTCGGCTACAATCAATAATCCGTTTAAACAAACAGTATCTATTCAAATCCGATAATGAGCAATCACTATCGGATTTTTTTTCTTTGACAAAAAGTATTTCTAAGATTCTAGAATCTCTAAAAACTTCCCTTCTAATTTATTCATCTGCTCATTGCCATTTTTTCTAATTTGCTTTGCAATTAAATAAAACAAAAACCAAACAACGACCATAAGAACCATAACAACAAAATCAAAAGTAGTAGATAATTTTAAAACATAATTCGAATACGCAATACCACAGAAAATAACAAATATTCCAGCAATAATGAAATGTAAAAACATAAACAAAGTCCACAGCGCTTGATCAGGACCAAACAATCCTCGAATGTGGGTTTCTTTTTCGCTTTTCGCTTCCAATTCCAAGTGCAAATGCGGCGACCAATAGCGCTTTGCAGAACCAATAATGGAAATCCAAACATGATTACCCTTTATCTTTATAGCATATTCATTAGACTTTTCTCTACTGCTAATTTCAAATTTAGATTTTAATCTCTCCACATTTTCCGAAATATCCTTGTAAAAACGTAAAAGCAATCGCATCTCATTGTTGGCATCCATAAACTTAAGGTTTTAGATATTAAAATTTTAGAGTTGAGCTAATGTAGTAAAAAAATTGATATTGTGGTATTAAACACTACCTTTGCAAAATATTTGAAATTAGCATTATGAATAACATTGTAGCCATTGTAGGAAGACCAAACGTAGGAAAATCAACGCTCTTCAACCGATTGATAAAAAGACGGGAAGCCATTGTAGACTCCATTTCTGGAGTAACTAGAGATAGAAACTATGGAAAAAGCGAATGGAATGGAAAAGAGTTTTCTGTAATTGATACTGGCGGATACATTAGAGGTTCGGACGATGTTTTTGAATCAGAAATTCGAAAACAAGTAGAATTAGCTATCGATGAAGCCGATGTTATTATTTTTGTAGTTGATGTCGAAGAAGGCATTACGCCAATGGACGATACCGTTGCAAAGCTCTTGCGTAAAGTAAAAAAACCAGTATTACTTGCCGTAAATAAAGTAGACAACGCCATGCGTGAAAAAGACGCTTTGGAATTTTATAACCTAGGATTAGGCGATTTTTACACCTTTGCCAGCATTTCTGGAAGCGGAACAGGCGATTTGTTGGACGCATTAATTGATGCTTTCCCAATAAAACCAGAACCAACACAAGAAGAAATTGAATTGCCTCGTTTTGCAGTTGTAGGAAGA
>JBILYQ010000087.1:0-8029 GCA_044377655.1 Flavobacterium sp. | reverse complement strand
AGTCCATCATCGCAAACAGAAATGACATCAGGTTGAATTTTTTGAACCGTATTTTTTATACCCGACACGTATTTTTTAAGGTACTGAATTGGATTTCCAGAGACCGCAACATCGTGGAGTTGAATCTTCGGACTAAAATCATAAAAAATGGGAGCGTTGTTGTGATTCAGGGTAAGAATATGTACTTCATAGCCTAACACATCGGCTAAATAGCTGGCTTTGATGGCTAGCACGCGTTCTAAACCAGCTGCGCCTTTTATCCCATTGGTGATGTAAAGTAGCTTCATCGAATGATTTTAGATTTCAATTTTAAAAATAGGTTGGTGGCAATGGCAACCAAATAGCGAAACTCTTCGGTTTTACGAAAAAACAAAAAGATAAAAAGGTTGGGCACCGACAAGCACAGCATGATTTTAATTGCAAAATTTAGCCCTAACGAAAAGGGTAAAACACTACTGATAGCCAGTAATACGCCAACAGAAAGCAGCAACACAAGCAGGTAAACCAAATATTTTTTGAAATACTCATACGGTTTTTTGTTCAATCCAAGGGTGAAGACAATATAGGGATCATACCAAGCATTGGTTACTAGGCGTGCAATGGCAGTGGCAATCAAAATGCCTAACAAACCGTAGTAAAAACCAAAAGTAAAAGACAAAATCAAATTGATAAGGGCCGTTAAGAGCACTAAATACTGGCCTTGTTTAAAAAATCCAAGCGTGATTTTAAAAGTCCAAACCGCATTTTGCATGCCATAGAGATAAAAATTAAAAGCCAAAGCAATGACAATGGCTAAGGGCAATTGGTACTTGACACCAACCCAAATCAGTATAAAATCGTTAATCAAAACAATCATACCTACTGTGGCCCAACCATAGATCCAAAAGTTGGCAAAATTGACGGTATGGAACGTTGTTACTCGTTTCTCTATGCTTTCGGTCACGTTTACATTGGCAATGCTTCCTGTTAAACCGGCAAAAACCTGAATAATTAAACCCGATGCTAAGCCAATAAGCAAGGTATAATTGGACAGAAGTCCTACCATTACCAAACCTGAAAAATAGTTTAGAATTAAATTGTCTGTACTGTTCACCAGCAAACCGCCAATTTTTATCAATGCCGTAGACTTTACGTTGGAATAAATTCCCATTTTTGTTTCTTCATCCACCTTTTCGTGTTTGTAGCGCTCCAAAAAGGGATAGTATTTCTTGACCAAAATTGACAACACAAGGTTTCCCGAAAGTTGGAAAAAAGCCTGTACCACGAGATACAGAATAAAATTTTGGAACACCATCAAGAGCACAATTTGGGTGATGTTCTGCAAAATAAAAATGACCGTGTTGTTTTTAGACACCACATAACTTTTTTGATCGGCATGGAACAAACTCAGTTTGTAGTAGAAAAAATAGGTGGACACGGTGTTGAACAAAAACAGTCCGTAAATTATATATAAATCATCGGCAATTTTTGGCGAAGGATCATGAACAATTATGTCTAGAAAGGGCATTATCAATAAACCAATAACGGTGACGATACCCGCAATAATCATGTAAATTCTACTGTACAATCCAATGAGTGCGGCTAGTTTCTTTTCGTCTTTTGCCGCTATGGGTTTGTATAAAGCGTAAAGAAAAGCACTTCCGATTCCCAATTCTGCCAAAGAGAATAAGGACAAAATATTGGTGAACAACCCGTTTACCCCGAGGTATTCAATGGCCAAATACTTGATAAAAACGGTTCTGCTGACAAATCCTAAAAGCATTTGAATCACTTGAGCAGTGACGCCAAACGAAATATTTTTTACGGAGTTTGCTATTCTTGAATTAGTATTCATTTATTTCCATTCAACATTTTCTTTTTTCACTTTTGCTGGAACACCAGCTGCTAAACAACCAGCAGGAATATCTTTATTTACCAATGAACCTGCGGCAATAATGGCTCCATCGCCAATGGTTACCCCTTTAAGAATAGTCACATTATTACCAATCCAAACATGATTTCCAATACGAACTGGTTGTGACATTTCTTCCTCTTTACCAATAATTTGGTGCGCATCAGAATCCCAAATCGTAACATTTTCAGAGATAGCAACCTGGTTTCCTATGGTTATTTCTTTATAACATCTAATTTTTACATTTCTGTTAATATAACCGCTTCCTAAATTTAACTTGGCATTTTCCAATAAAATTATATGACATCCAGAGTAAATATAAAATGTGTTGGAAACATTAATTTCTGCATTTTTAGATAATTCAACCATTGCATTAAATGGTTCACTTACCCGCATTTTTTTATTAATATAGAAAAAACCTTCTATGATATTAATTCTGGCGCTTTTCGCTTTTGAAAAGGTAATATTACCCTCCAAAACAATTAATGTATTTAGATTCCTTTTCCCTTTAACAACTGCATTTACTATTATATTTTTTACACTTATCAAGTGACTATTTTTTATGAAAAGTTTTAATTTATTCATATTTATAAATTTATTGTTCTCAAGACAAAACCTTGGGTAAAAGGAAGAATAGTAAACTCTTGCGAGTGTACGCCAATGGCTTTGGTATCGCCTTGCGAAAAATCGACAGCGCCGTCTCTACGGGTTACTTTTTTGAGGTAGTCCAATGCTTTTGTTTTAGCGGCGATACAGTCTGTCTGTAACGATTCAATCTGGGCTGCATTGGCTAAAAACCACGCCAAGGTTGCCGTTGTGGAGGAATCCATGCGCGATTCTTTGCTGGCAATAATCCAATGCCAAGCACCACTTTGGTTTTGAAATTGCAGAGCCATTTTAGCAAAAGCCGTAACGCTTTCTGTCAAGGTGCTTTTTTGTGGATGGTTTTGAGGCAAGGCATTCCAAGCATCAATCAAACCAATGGCATACCAACCCAAACCTCTACCCCAACCAAAAAGCCCTACGGGCAACTTGGCAGCAATGGTATAAGTGTGACAAGGAATAAAGGTGTCTTTGTACAAGCCATATTTGTTGAACTCTGTTATTTGAAGTACGCCAAGATGTAGCGATTCTTGGTTATTGAATTGCAAACCATAGCGAACCAAAAAAGGGCAAATAAAACCTATGGTATCGACATATCGATAATTTTGCATGTGTTTTCGATATTGCGCAGTACCGTCTTCTCCGATTAGATTTTGGACCAATTGCCACATGGAATCATAGGCAGGTTTGTTTTTATTGTGGTCAATAAAATCCACATTGATAATAGCGTAGGCCAAAATGACGCCATCAATTTCTTTTGGAAGCTGTTTCCAGTTGCCCGTTGCATCAATTTTGGAGTCAATGTATTTTAGAATTTCCTTTTTGAGGGAAGAATCGTTGGTTTTTTTATATTTCTCATACAATCCCAATAGCAATGCCGCTTCTTGCCAGCTTTGAATGGCGTCTCGTTTGTAATTTCCTTTGAGGATATCAATAATAATCAATCGGTTGTTGTCCGTCAATTTAATGGTAGGCGTGTTGTGGAGCCATTTTTTTGATTTTTCAAGGACTTTGTTGTGCCAAGACAAGTTATCGGGATGTCTACCAATATGGATTCTACTTTGCCACGTGTTCCACTGAGGAATGTAGTCAATGGCCAGTATAAGCAGTACTATTATAATTAAAATGAATACCATTTGCTTCTTAAATTTTATTACTTCTTAGTTCTCAATCATTTTATAAAACACTTCAATCTCGCTTTCGGTTCCGTAATTTTCTTTGGATAAATTCAATGAAAAAGTGTCTCTCATTTCTTTATCCAAAATAAGTCGTTCTAAACTGTTGGCGATAGACTCTGGATTCATTTCGCAAATCAACCCATTGTATTCACTTTTTATATGCGATTTAGCCACGTTGAAATCAGTTAGTAAAATTGGTTTATTGAGTATTTTTGCCTCAGCTATCACAATTCCAAATCCTTCAAATCTAGAGGTATGAACAAACACATCCGCTTGTTTTACATAAGGATAATGGTTTTCTCTTATTCCTAAAAAAACAAAGTAATCATTGAGTTGTAAATCATTGATTAACGAAAATAATGTATCTCTTTCTTCCCCATTTCCTAAAATATACCACTTGAAATTCAGCCCTTTATCTGCAATAATTTTACAGGCATGAATGGCTAAGTCATACCCTTTTTGATAACTAAGCCTTCCCACAGAAATTAATTTAAATCCTTCTGGAAAATCATCAATTTTTTCATTGGCCAATTTATTAATCATTTTTGGAGAAACAATATTTTTCTGAACTGAAAATTTATCTTCAAACTGAGGGAAGTTCTTAATCAATACGTTTTTACATTCCTCGGAGTCGGCTACAATGTTTTTAAAATGTTTAAAATAAGCAGCATCAATGGTCACATCCATTTGCAACTTATCATAATCATTTAGAAAATAACTAAATTTTTTAGTGGCTTGCACCTTATCCGCACAAAAATAGGTGGGTGTTTTCTGCAAATACCCTATGGCGACGTCGTATTTTTTATCTACTTTTTTTAAACATAAGGAGAGAAACTTCCACATTTTTTGTTCGCGTACATTTCTATTTTTTTCTGTCTTAAAAACATACACCAACGCAATTCTTGAAAAAGCGATGTCCCATCTGAAACGCAACAAACTACTTATTAAAGCCTTTTTTAAAGGCATATCAAAATAAAGCATCTCTTTGGGAGAAGGCAATAAGTTGACTTCTGAGGGTAATTTATCTAAAAAAAGACCTTCTTTTTTGAGCAACAATACATCTACATCATAGTTAGAATAATCCATAACTTGCAATAATGAAACCAATGCTTTTTCTGCACCGCCACAATTGAGATTGTTCATGACAAAGAGAATCTTTTTCTTCATTTCTATGCTTTAAGTAATTCGTAAAATTTATGTATTTCCTCTTCTGTTCCTAATTTCTCCGTGCGCAACGCATTTGACAATCGTTGGCTTTTTTGTTGGTCGTTTAGTAGTTCCAAAATAGCTTTTGCAATGGCGGGAGGATTTTTTTCAACTAGTATTCCGTTGACCTCATTTTGGATTTGTTCAAAGATGGAATCAAAATTAGTGGCCACAATGGCTTTATTCAAAATCTTAGCTTCGTTGATGGTGCTACTTCTTCCTTCGTGAAGAGAAGTTTGTGCATAAACGGTTGCAGCATTCATGTAGGGATAAGGATTTTGTTTTTCGCCCAGAAGGAAAAACTCCTTTTTCAAATCGAGGGCATCAATCTTTGCTTGCAGGTTGGCTCTTTCACTTCCTTCGCCAATGATATGCCAATTGATGTTGGGGTGGCTCTTTTTTATAAGGGCGCAGGCTTCAATGGCTAGGTCAAAACCTTTCACGCTGTCGAGTCTTCCTACGGAGACAATGTTTATTTTTGAGCTATCGAGTGTGCTTTTCTCCATGGCCAAGTCGCGAATTAATTTTGTGGAAACCACGTTCATTATCATTCGCAATTTGGTTTTGTACTCTGGAAAAAGAGTAGCTAATACCTGCAAGGACGAATCGCCATTAGCACAGAGGTAATTCAATTTTTGAAAGTACTTTTTATCAAAATTTTTATCCAAACCAAGTTTTGAATAATCAGTTCTGATGAATCCTATTTTGGTTTTTGCTTGGATACAATCTACGGCAAAATAAATGGATGTTTTTTCGAGGTATCCTATGGCCACATCGTAGTGATTATCCAATTTTGGACAGAAAACACGGTGGTGTTTCCAAGCAGCTTGTTCGGCTCTGTTGGTATTTTTTATTGTTTTATTTTTCAAGGTAAAAAGCACCCTGTTGTAGGCTAATCCAAATTGTGCTTTTGCGATAAATCCAAGCACTGATTTGACAATGCTTTGAGAAAAAATAGCATAGTTGTTGGGAAAATTGATTAGGGTAACTTCTTTGGGAATTAGGTTTAAAAAAAGTCCCGTTTTGCTTAACAAAACCAAATCAACACTATAGGTAGTGTAATCCATACTGTTCAACAGGTTGACCAAACTTTTTTCGGCACCACCAGAGGCTAAACTAGGAATTACAATAACTATTTTTATTCTTTCTTTCATTACATCACTTCTGATAAATAATCGGCAGCTTTAAAAGACATTTTTCTAATTTCAGGAATTCGTTGCGTCAAGATTTCTTTAATTTCAAGTTCATCTCGTTGTAATTCCTCAAAACTTGCAATCAACAGTTCCGAATCGGATATTTTTTGCAAACTCAAGACAAGGCGTTCTTCTCCAAAAATATCTTTGGCAATTCCTTTGGATTTAACACTGTATCCCAAGACCATGGTTGGCACAAGGTTAGAATAAGCCGCAATGGTGGCATGGGTTCTTGCTCCGATGAAAAAGCGCATTCGGGCAATGTAGCCTTTGTATTGAATGGCATTCAAATTATTGGGCAATAAAAGGACACGTCCTGTGGTTTTAAACTCGTTGTAAAAGTCTGTTAAGCATTCAAAATCATCGTTGCCCGGTTCAATTACATGCGGCGTTAAGGCAACCGTCATGTCGGTAGTATCTAAAATGTGTTTCACTAAATTTTTTGCCGCTTGGAACGAGTCTTTGTTTTTCTTCCAAACCAATGGGCTGAAGTTGAAACCCAATGTATTGCCTTCTTGCCAACCCTCTGGCAAGGGCAATTCTTCTTTGTCCATGGTAAAAGCGCCATCTGCACAAAGTTTTACAGTGGTGATTCCTTTGCTTTCCAATATTTCTTTGGTGATAGACTCTCTGGCAAGGATTAAATCTAATGTTTTTAAATCTTTTATTTTATCTGCAGACAAATCTTCTTCGCCAATGGAAGCACCCCAAAGCACTATTTTTTTTCCTGTACTTTTTATGCAACGATTCACTTCATACAACCAAGGTTGTTCTCCATAGCAATAATTGTCGCCACCGATGGATAAAAACAAATCGTGCGATGGCACTAAATCCAATATTCTTTTGTGTTTCTGTCTGAAAAAATAATTTTCGTCTTTGAATAGTTTAAATCGAAATGCCGAAACAAACCATACGAAGGAATATTTTTTGATATCAATTTTACTTCCATCATAAATGGTATCAATCATGGGAATGACCTTGTCTGTTTCTGGATTGAAAGAAGCAAGATTGATAATTGCATTGGGTAATTTATTTTTTATAATCGGTATTCCTGATCTTACAATTGCTTCGCATCCTCGATTTCTGCTTCCACCGTGGTAGTACATTAATATTCTCATCGTTTTATTTTTTATTTCTAATTTGGCTATATTGATTTGCTACTACCAGCAAGGCAGTGCTTTTGTTTTTTATACAATGTATTAAAAATTTTTGATATCTGGTTTTTCCAGTAACCATTTCCTTTTCATATTTTTCAATTCCTTTTTGCACTATTGAATTGGAAATCATACTATTCACATAGCGGTAGCGTGCAAAAAACGAAACTGCTTTGTTGGGTTTTAGATAGATACTTGTGTAGGAGATGACGTTGTTAATCAACTGAATGGTTTTTAATTTCTCGACACGTTCTTTATCCAAGGTTAAGGGGACGAATTGGGAGTAATCAAAATGATAGACTTCCAGCGCCCTTTTAAAATAGTCTTTGGCAACCGTATTTCGTGTGGCGCTTCCTGCAACTTCGCGGTAATGGTACCCAAAATAATTCAAGAAAGTTATACTGTTGGCATAGAAAAAACATCTGAAGGTGAAAATTGCATCTTCACCCAATGCTACCCCAACGGGAAACGTAATGTTGTTTTCTAGTAGTAACTTTCTATGGAATACTTTAGTACAACAGGTATTCAATCCGCTGTCTTTTATCATAAACGGAAGGATTTCGTTTTTAATAAAAGAACTGTCAAAAATTGTATTTTCTTGAAAGGGCGCTTTGGAGGTAATGACTACGCCGTCTTGCTCTTTGATGAAATTAGAACAAATGATGTCTAGGTTTTCCAAAATAGCTTTGTCGTAGAGAGTTTGATAAAAATCCCATTCCAGAAAATCATCGGCATCTACAAAACCAACATACTCTCCTTTTGCCAAGGACAAACCTTTGTTTCTGGCAGCACTAACTCCCTGAT
>JBILYQ010000086.1:0-8040 GCA_044377655.1 Flavobacterium sp. | reverse complement strand
TTAGATTGACCGATAACCCAACTATTGCTTCCGATGAATTGCGGAGTTGGATTTTGGTTTAACAAGGTGGTTATTGATTTTGAAATCTCGGAGTATTCCTTTGATTTTCCTTTAAAACTTTTGAGTCGTTTGGTTCCCAATGATCCGTCTAAACCAAAATCTTTTAGGTATTCAATGCCATATTGGTCACGAATATCTGTTATTAATGGATCGGATTTTTGCGCCATGGCAAAGCTAAAAGACATATAACCAAAAATATTATAAACATCTTTCAATGTAAATTTTTGTTTCTCTACACTCAAAATTTGAAACTCGAGGGGTGTTTTTCCTTCTTCGAGGTATTGGTTGATACCGTCAATGTAGGCCATTGTTAGCTTATAGGTTTGGGTAGTTTTGTCGAGATTTTGGATGGCAATTTCTGAAGATTCATCTATGCCTAATCCTGAAAAAAACTTGTCGTTTTTGAGCATTACCGATCCAAATATCTCGGAGAGTTTTCCGGGGGCTATCCTTCTCATTAACTCCATTTGCCACAATCGGTCTTGTGCATGAACGTAGCCTAGGGTTGTCAGGGCGTCTTCTTCTGTATTGGCATAAATGTGTGGCACTCCAAAGTCATCAAAGTAAACAGTAGTTCGTTGTTTTATATTTTTAAGAGCTTGTTGTTTGCCCTCATAAGTGGGCTTTAAATAATGTAAATAGCCTGCAATTATTGCTGTTATTATGAGCAATACCAAAAGCAGTATAAGGAAGGTTCTTTTTACGATTTTCATAATAGCAGGTTTGATAAACAAATATAATTATTAAATGCGAATGGAAATTAATGATTATTGCAACAGAAAAAAATAAAAGATGTTATGTTTAATAAAATGTATAGGCACCCATTTATTTTTATACGCTGTGAAAGCAAAAACAAACCCCTTTCTGATTTAAATGTCGAAAGGGGTTTGCTGTTTTTTAAACTATAAGAAATCATTTATCTGTTGAATTCTATTTTTTTGCCTACTTCCATTCCGTTATTTTTGGCCAAAACGCCACACATGTGGTAAAGCATTCTTGCGCCTACATTGCCATCCCAGTCATCATCGCCCGGAGCGACTTCCACAAGGTCAAAACCAATGATGTCTTTACCGCTTTCGCCAAGTTTACTCAATAAATAGGTAGCTTGTTCAAACGAGAAACCACCAGGAACCGGAGTTCCCGTATTTGGGCAGTACCAAGAATACATACCATCAATATCAAAACTGATGGTTACTTTTTGAGGTAATGCTCCTATGATTTGGTCGCATTGCTGTTGCCAAGTGATGCCTTGAAATGTTTCTGCTTTCAAATCCATGTCTGTGTGAACAAGGACACGATTGCCTTCTGAGAAAACGGTTTCGACTTCCTGTTTGCAAAAATCGCGGATGCCTACTTGTACAATCTTTGTGATTTGAGGAATTTGCAAAGCGTTATACATGATGGATGCGTGAGAATATTTGAAGCCTTCGTAGGCAATTCTTAAATCCATGTGCGCGTCAAGGTGAAGAATTCCAAAATTGTCGTGTTGGGTTGCCAATGCTTCATAATATCCTAATGGTGTGGAATGATCGCCACCCAAAAGAACCACTTTCTTTCCTTTTTTTATCCAATGTAGCACACGCTCTCTAACTTCGTTTTTCAGTTCCTTACACACCAAATTGATTTTTTCTAAGTCAGATTGCAAAGGCGGCAGGCTTTCAATAACTTCTCCGCTTTCGAGCGCTGCAATTATCGGTTGCGCCATGCCTTTATATTTGACGCTGTCCTTCGTCCATTTTTCTGTTTGTTCGGTCAAATCGAGGTACATCCCAAGTTTCCATAATTCTGGAAATTCCTGATGGTGCAAATCGACTTGAAACGAAGCTTCCAAGATAGCGCTGGGTCCGTCAGAAGCTCCAGCACCATAACTCACCGTTACTTCCCAAGGCACGGGAATGATGATAATTTCACTTTCGTCGGCGCTGAAAGGCAATCCGAAAATACTTTCGTCTGCAAGTCCGGGTTGGCTTGGATCGAAGTTTTTTATTTTTTCAAGTTTGTTCATGTTGAATAGATTATTCGATGGTTCGATTATCAAATACAAAGATAACAGCATTACGATGATTGCAAAATAAAATCATCCCGATACGTTAAAAATTAAATAAAATTCTGTTTTGCACACTTACGCATGACATTTATCAGTTTTTAAATCAGATACAATAGCAATATTTGTCAATTATTTTAAAAAATATATTATGACAACGAAACCGCTTCATACCTTCCACATTCCCGTGATGGGATTGGCCTTTACCATTGACAGCCCGATCCGAGTGGCGCAATATGGTATTTCATCAGTGGTCTCGATTACGGATGACGAACTTATTGAAAAAATGCGTGCGTTTTATAGTGAAAAGTTTAGTCTTCCTTATCAAGAAATCTCTCAAAAAATACAAGATTATCGCGCCGAAAGAATTACACACTATTTGAATTTGATGGACACGATTGTAACAACCAAATTTGAACAGTTCAAAGTGGAATTGGCGGAAAGCAAAACGGCATTGGAAAATTATATTTCCATGCTACCCAACAAATCTGAGTTAAAAAAAAGACTGCAACATTTTATTGACGAAGGCATCGAATTGAAAGATTCTATCAAAGACTTTCTAGAAAAAAACCTTGTGGTTGGTGCCATTGATGTGAACATCATGACTAAAGTAGACAAGGAAAATTTCATAAAAGACGAGCCATTACCTATAGAATTTAACGATGCTCATGCTTCCTTGAGAGGTTTTGCCAACAGCAAACTGCACTCTTCTGTGGTACTTTCGGCAGGAATGAATCCAAGACTGTATAGCTATTTTGAAAACTTTCCTGATTTCTTTCCAGATACTAATAACAACCTGAACAAGAAGATTATTTTAAAAGTGAGTGACTTTCGCTCGGCGATGATTCAAGGGAACTTTTTGGCCAAAAAAGGACTTTGGGTTTCCGAATACCGAATTGAATCAGGGTTGAATTGTGGCGGTCATGCTTTTGCTACCGACGGATTTCTGCTAGGTCCGATTTTGGAAGAATTCAAAACCAAGAAAGAACAATTGGTACAATCTGCCCACGACTTGTTGACAAAAGCCTTGTCTCAAAAAGGAATGCCTGTTCCAGAAACACCATTGGAATTAAAAATTACAGCACAAGGCGGTGTTGGTACGGCCGAAGAACACCAGTTTTTATTAGACCATTATGCAGTAGACTCTGTAGGATGGGGTTCACCCTTTTTATTGGTTCCCGAAGCTACCTCTGTTGATGATTCTACCAGACAGTTATTGGCCAAAGCCAAAGAAGACGATTTCTATTTGAGCAACATTTCGCCATTAGGGATTCCATTTAACACGGTGAAAGGCACTACCAATGAAGCATTAAAACAACTGCGCATTGAAAAAAGCAATGCAGGAAGTTCGTGCCCAAAAAAGTTTTTGGCTTTGAGTAAAGAATTTGGCGCCAAAGGAATTTGCACCGCTTCCAAAAAATACCAAGATATTAAACTAGAAGAATTAAACAGTAAATCGGGCGATTTATCTACAGCAATGTTTGAAAAACTGAAAGAGAAAATAACCGAAAAAACATGTCTTTGTGTTGGTTTATCGAATGCTTCCTATTTGGAGAATGATATCCAAATTAAAGGCCAAGAACAAGGCGTGGTGATTTGCCCTGGACCTAACATGGCTTATTTTGACAAAGAAATTTCGCTTTTGGAAATGGTGAAACATATCTATGGCAATGCCAATGTATTGTCGATAACGGAGCGTCCAAACATGTTTGTGAAAGAATTAAAAATGTATGTTGCCTATTTGACAAACGAAATAAACGATGTTTCGCAAGATGTTTCTGTGGCACAAACCAAAAAATGGAACGCTTTTAAAAGCAATTTATTAGACGGAATTGAGTATTACAAAACACTATTTGCCACAACCTATAAAGACACCGAAACCAACCTTACGACTATTCAAAAGCAACTTCAAAAAATTAAAACGGAGTTGGCTGCAATTGCCATTCCGAGTTTGGTTACTGTCTAAATAAAAAAGGCCTGAAGAAAACATCAGGCCTTTTTTTATACTATTTTGAGGAGTTTATTTTCCTAAAATCCCTTGCTTTAGGATTTGCCCAAAGTTGTACATATCCTCGAAAGAACTGTACAAAGGCACGGGTGCAAAACGAATTACGTTTGGTTCTCGCCAATCTGTAATGACACCGTTTTTCATTAAATAATCAAACAACGGTCGTCCTTCGCCATGAAAAAACACCGACAATTGGCAAGCACGCTCTTCTTGATTGGCAGGCGTAATAATTTCGAAAGTGCTGTCCACTTCTTTGTCAATCTCATGGAGAATAAATTCCAAATAAGAAGTAATTAGGTTTCGTTTTGCGATTAATTTATCCATTCCAACCTCATCAAACATTTCTACAGAAGCTAAATAGGGCGCCAAAGAAAGTATTGGTAAATTGCTAATTTGCCATCCGTCGGCACCATGAACTGGGTCAAAAGCAGGTTCCATTTTGAAACGTCTTTCTTTGTTATGACCCCACCAACCCGCAAATCTTGGCAAGTCGTTGTTGAAATGGTGCTTCTCATGGACAAAACACCCAGAAGCATTTCCTGGTCCAGAATTCATGTATTTGTAACTGCACCAAGCTGCAAAATCCACATTCCAATTGTGCAATTCTAATTTGATATTACCTGCGGCATGCGCCAAGTCAAAACCAACAATAGCTCCCGCTTTGTGACCCGCTTCGGTAATAGTTTTCATGTCGAACACTTGTCCGGTATAATAATTAACACCACCAAATAATACCAAGGCCAGCTCATCGCCTACTTCCTCTATTTTGGCCAAGATGTCTTCCAAGCGAATATTATTTTCGCCTTCTCGTCTTTTGATTTCCACAATAGAATCCTGGGGTGTATATCCATGAAAATTAACCTGACTTTGGAACATGTATTGGTCGGAAGGAAATGCTTTTTCTTCGCAAATAATTTTGTATCGTGTGGCTGTTGGGCGGTAAAAAGACACCATTAACAGGTGCAAATTGACCGTCAAGGTGTTCATCACAGTAACTTCAGTTGGTTTTGCCCCGACAATTTTACTCAACGGATTGGCAAATCGCTCATGATAATCCCACCAAGGCTTATCAGCATAAAAATGGCCTTCTACGGCAAGATTTGCCCAGTCGTCCATGACTTCATCGACATATTTTTTGGTTCTTTTGGGTTGTAATCCTAGAGAGTTTCCTGTGAAATAGATAGCGTTTTTACCATTGTGTTGTGGAAAAATAAATTCGTCGCGGTAAGTTTTTAATTCGTCTTGTGCATCGAGTTGCTGTGCAAATTCGCGTGTATTTTGAAAAGTCATTATTTGATTTTTTTGTTGTTATGTTTACGTAGACACAAGTTGCAACTTGTCTGCACAGGATATTTGTCCGTAACGACAAAAGTAGAAAAAAGGGAAAAGAAAAAAGGAAAAAGAAAAAAGTTTTATGATAATCCAAATCGTAAAAAAATCCCAATCTTGCATTTTCAAACTAGATTGGGATTGTAAGATTGCTTCCTTCTTTGCAATGACTGATTAAATAATCAACATGGCGTCACCATAGGAGTAGAATTTGTATCCCTCTTTGATGGCTTCTTCGTAGGCTTTTTTCATTAAATCATGACCGCAAAATGCTGAAACCATCATCAACAAGGTTGATTTCGGTGTATGGAAATTAGTCACCATTGAATCTGCAATACTGAAATCGTAGGGTGGAAAAATAAATTTGTTTGTCCATCCTTCAAAGGTGTTAAGTCTTCTTGCGGAAGAAACAGAACTTTCAATGGCGCGCATGGAAGTTGTCCCGATACAGCATATTCTTTTCTTGTTAACTTTGGCATTGTTCACAATATCACAAGCTACCTGATTGATTTTAAGTTCTTCAGAATCCATTTTGTGTTTGGACAAATCCTCAACTTCTACAGGATTAAAAGTTCCCAACCCAACATGAAGCGTTACTTCGGCAAAGTCAATTCCTTTTATTTCTAGTCTTTTTAATAAATTTTTAGAAAAGTGCAAACCAGCTGTTGGTGCTGCAACTGCGCCTTCTTCTTTGGCATAGATGGTTTGGTAACGATCGGCATCTTCTGGAGTTACCTCGCGATTAATGTATTTTGGTATTGGCGTTTCTCCTAGTTCGGTTAATTTTCTACGAAATTCATCATAAGAACCGTCATATAAAAAACGTAATGTTCTTCCTCTTGATGTGGTGTTGTCAATAACCTCAGCCACTAGTGAGTCATCATCGCCAAAATACAATTTGTTTCCAATTCTGATTTTACGTGCTGGATCTACTAAAACATCCCAAAGGCGTTGTTCTGCATTTAATTCTCTCAACAAGAAAACTTCAATTCTGGCTCCCGTTTTTTCTTTGTTTCCAAACATTCTTGCAGGAAATACTTTTGTATTGTTTAAAATCATTACATCGCCATCGTCAAAATAGTCGATAATGTCTTTAAACATTTTGTGTTCTATGGTTCCTTTTTTTCTATCGATAACCATTAAACGAGCTTCGTCGCGGTTTTCGGCTGGATATTCCGCCAATAATTCGGCGGGAAGATTGAATTGAAAATGAGATAATTTCATTTTTAAAAGTTATGAGTTATGTTCATAAATTGGGAGTTTTGTGTTTCCTATTTATGACCGTGTGCAAATATACGATTGTGAGATAGGCGTTGTCAAGTAAAATGAGGTTTATTTTTTTAACGGGTTCTGCGACACTGCTTTTCTGGCATTTTTTTTAGAATCTTTATCTTTTATTTTAAATCCAATGGTTTTTAAATCTTTCCAAAACGTGGGATATGATTTTGAAACCACCTCAGCATCCTTAATGGTCAAAGCAACTTTCAGCGCTAATGGAGCAAATGCCATGGCCATTCTATGGTCTTGATACGTAGAGATGGCAATATCGCTTTTTATTTTGGTTGACGAACCTAAACTCAAACTGTCATTGCCGATTAAAACCGAGGCGCCAAGTTTTGTCAATTCTGTTTTCATAGATACCAAACGGTCGGTTTCTTTAATTTTCAAGGTGTGCAGTCCTTTTAAATAACATCCAACCCCTAATCCAAAGCAGGTTACAACCAAGGTTTGTGCAATGTCTGGTGACTGTAGCAAATTAAGGTGTATTGTTTTTGCTCTATTTTCTATTTTTTTGATGATGATACTGCCGTTTTTAAAAACGGTTTCCACTCCAAAATTGGCATAAATCTCGACCAATATCTTATCTCCTTGAAGACTTCCTTCATGGAAACTTGACAGCACTAATTGGGTTCCTTTTGGAGATAGCGCAACGATGGAATAAAAATAGGATGCCGAGGACCAATCTGATTCAATGATGAATTGTTGCCCTTCAACTGGGCTAAGTGTGACAAGTGGTTTTACTATAATTTTATTTCCAATAAAAAAAGTTGCTACCCCCATTTTCTCTAGCAATGCCAAAGTCATTTTGATATAGGGCAGGGAAGTAATTTCGCCTTTGAGCGATAGTTTCAACCCATTTTTAAGTTTTGGTGCAATCAACAGCAAGGCCGAAATGTACTGACTGCTAACATCTGCTTTTAGTTGCAAGGTGTCTTGAGTTATGTTTTGGCCTATAATTTTTATTGGAGGAAAGCCTTCTTTCTCCACATAGCTGATGTTTGCACCCAATTGTCGCAAGGCATCTACCAAAATTTTAATTGGGCGTTCCTTCATTCTAGAAGAACCCGTCAAGATGACTTCACGGTTTTGTTGAATGGCAAAATAGGCTGTCAAAAACCGCATGGCCGTTCCGGCATGGTCAACATCGATAATCTTTTCATTGGAAGAAAGCGCCTTTGCCATCACCTCAGAATCATCAGAAAGGGAGCTGTTCTCTAAGGTAATATTGGGATACAACGCCTGCAATAACAACAATCTGTTGGTTTCTGATTTGGAACCAGTCAAACTTAATTGTGAATTATGTCCTTCGACAAGCTCA
>JBILYQ010000085.1:0-8053 GCA_044377655.1 Flavobacterium sp. | reverse complement strand
AACGATAAATGAAACAATAAAAGCTGCTATTCCAACAGCAACATTCAATCCATAACTAACATACATAGCGCCATAAAAGAAGGAAGGCTCAATTTGATAACGTAATCCGCAATGGCTACATTTTTCATTCATTTCGATACAATTGTTTATGTGTAACAGATTTTGGTCCACATACATGCTTTCTTTTTGGCATCTTGGACAAGTTCCTGTTAAAATGCTATTTAATTTGGATCCTTTTTTTAACATTTGCAAAAAATTTAGTTTTCCACTTTTGGAGTTGCAAATTTACGAATACAATTATACTAAAATCACAATAAATGCTTAATATACACAATCTATCTGTATCCTTTGGAGGAACATATTTGTTTGAAGAAGTAACCTTCAGAATGGGCGCTGGCGATAGAGTTGGACTTGTCGGGAAAAACGGTGCAGGAAAATCAACGATGCTTAAAATTCTTGCTGGTGATTTCAAACCTGACTCAGGTCAAATTGCCACAGAGAAAGAAGTTCGTATTGGGTTCTTGCGTCAGGATATTGATTTTGAACAAGGAAGAACCGTACTTGAAGAAGCCTATCAGGCCTTTACAGATATTCAAGAAGTGGAACGAAAGTTAGAACAAATCAATCATCAGTTGGTTACCAGAACAGATTATGAAAGCGAAGAATATAGCCATATTATTGAAGATTTATCTGATTTCACGCATCGCTTTGAATTATTAGGCGGTTATAACTACGTTGGTGATACTGAGAAAATTCTTTTAGGTCTTGGTTTTAAAAGAGAAGTTTTTAATAACCAAACAGAAACTTTTTCTGGTGGTTGGAGAATGCGTATTGAATTAGCCAAATTATTATTGCAAGCCAATGACATTTTGCTTCTGGATGAGCCAACGAATCACTTGGATATTGAAAGTATTATTTGGTTGGAAAGCTTCTTGAGAAATTATCCTGGTGTTGTGGTGATTGTTTCTCACGATAAGATGTTTTTGGATAATGTTACGAATAGAACAATTGAAATCTCGCTTGGGAAAGCTTACGATTTCAATAAGCCTTATTCTCAATATTTGGAATTGCGTCATGAAATAAGAGAAAAACAATTGGCTACACAAAAAAATCAAGCCAAGAAAATTGAAGAAACCGAAAAGTTAATCGAGAAATTCCGTGCCAAAGCATCGAAAGCATCGATGGCGCAATCGCTTATCAAAAAGTTAGATAAAGTTGAACGCATTGAAGTCGATGAAGACGATAATTCGGTAATGAATATTTCGTTTCCAGTTTCAAAAGTTCCTGGAAAAGTGGTTATTGAAGCAGAAAACGTAACCAAGGCCTATGGCAATAATGTGATTTTGAAAGATATTAATTTGTTAGTGGAACGTGGAAGTAAAATTGCTTTTGTGGGCCAAAACGGCCAAGGAAAATCTACGTTTATTAAAGCCATTGTTAACGAATTTGAGTATCAAGGTAGCATAAAAATGGGTCATAATGTTCAGGTGGGTTATTTTGCCCAAAATCAGGCGGAATATCTTGATGGGGAAATTACCTTGCTCAGAACAATGGAAGATGCAGCAACAGACACCAATCGTTCGAAAGTGCGCGACATGTTGGGTTCTTTTTTGTTTCGTGGCGATGATGTGGAGAAAAAGGTGAAAGTGCTTTCTGGTGGCGAGAGAAACCGTTTGGCGTTGTGTAAATTATTGTTGCAACCTATCAATGTTTTATTGATGGATGAGCCAACGAATCACTTGGATATTAAATCCAAAAATGTATTGAAAGCCGCGTTGCAAAAATTTGAAGGAACGTTACTTTTAGTTTCCCACGATAGGGATTTCTTGCAAGGAATGTCCAATTTGGTTTATGAATTCAAAGATCAAAAAATCAAGGAATATCTTGGTGACATTAATTATTTCTTAGAACAACGCAACCTTGAAAATATGCGTGAAGTGGAGAAAAAAGATATTGAAAAGAAGGAAACTCCAACTTCAAATTCAAAGCTTTCCTATGAAGATCAAAAGAAAGGGAAATCGCTGCAGAACCGATTAAGTAAAGTAGAAAGCAATATCAAGCAGCTAGAAAGAGATATACAGCAAGACGATAAAGCCTTGGCTTCCAATTATGACAAACACATTGAAGACGCTGCGTTTTTTATGGCCTACAATAAGAAAAAGAAAGATTTGGACAAACTCCTCGAAGAATGGGAAAGCGTTCAAGCAGAGATTGATAATTTATAAAAAAAAGAGTGCTAACAAGCACTTTTTTTTTACACAATAATCCGCAAATTAAATAATTCCAATTGCTTTTGAGTGCGCTATGGCTTCACTACTGTTTTTAAAATAGCAAGCAGACACTTTTAATGTTTCTAGATTTTCCATCACAGTGGTGATTGCTTCTTTCTTATGATGCCCCGTTTGTCGGATATAGACCGCTTTGACTGTGACGGGGAATATTTTGCAAATAGTTTCATATAGATAGGCGTCTTTTTGAGAATCATCTCCAAGCAAAACATATTCCAGATTGGGATAAAATTCCAAAATGTGTTTAATCTTTTCAAACTTATGGTTGTGATTGCCATATCCAGTCATGATAAAATCAGTAAGTTTGGTTTTAATGTCTTTTAGCAATAAAACAGCTTTTGGCAACTGGTGAATCTCTGTAAATTTAATTATAAAACGATACAAATTCCATTCGCTGCTAG
The DNA here is from genome assembly GCA_044377655.1 of Flavobacterium sp. Classification (GTDB taxonomy): domain Bacteria; phylum Bacteroidota; class Bacteroidia; order Flavobacteriales; family Flavobacteriaceae; genus Flavobacterium. The sequence goes on along the minus strand of JBILYQ010000085.1, from coordinate 5,364 downwards.
AAACATAGAAAAAGGCGTTTTGTTCCTCCTTGTTTTCTCTTCCTGCCAAACTTAAAGCTTGGTAATGGGAAACCACATCCTCAAATACTTTACGTTTATGAATGTCTCGAAACAATAAAACATATAATTTCTTGAAAGGATTTAAGGAGTGTGAAACCAAAAAGGTATCGTCAATATCTGATATGATTCCAAGATTTCCTCTATGAGGCCGAATATAACTTTCCTTAGCTGTGATTGTTTTCCCTTTATAAATAATACTGACTTGATACTCTATCCAGCCATATTTTTCAAATTGGTCTAACGGAACGCAAAATTTAAAATAGCCATCTTTCAATGTTTTGGTGTGGATTTTTAAATCATTGTGTTCTAAATAAACATCAGCATTGGCTTGAATTTTAGCACTAAAGAGTTTGATTACAGAGCGCGCATTTTTAAGGTTTCTTTTCTGAAAATTATAATCTTCAGTTGATGTTGGTTTAAAAACATGCCCCATCACAATCAATTCCTGTTCGTTTGCGTAGCCACGATACAATTTTAGAATAGGTTTCATTTATTGTTGTAATTTTGAAAGAACATGTAAATTAATTATTTTTAAGCAATAAAAGTAGAAAATTTTGAAAAAGAATATCATTATAGTAGTTAATCCAATATCTGGAGACATTGACAAATCCGAAATTATTGAAGCAGCGTTATTTTTTGCGTCTAAAGAAAATTTAGAAGCGGTACTTTATGAAACTACGGGCAATGGTGATATTCAAAAAATAAAACAACTTTATGTCATTAATAAACCAGAGCGTATCATCATTGTAGGCGGAGATGGAACCATTAAAATGGTTGCCGAAGCCATGGAAAAGGAAGAGGTTATTATTGGTATAATTCCTGCGGGTTCCTCCAATGGACTTGCTGTGGATTTAGATTTGGTTAAAACGTTACAGGAAAATTTGATAATCGCATTTCTACACGATTTCTTGGAGATTGATGTTATAACCATTAATGACAAAATCAGTATTCATCTAAGCGATATTGGGCTTAATGCAGAACTGATAAAGAATTATGAAAAAAGCGCTATTCATGGTAAGTTAGGATATGCTTTGCAAACGGTAACCACTTTAATTGAAATGGAAGAACCTTTTCAGGCAACCATAGCCGCTAATAACCAATCAATGAAATGCACCGCCAGGATGATTGTCATTGCCAATTCCAAAAAATACGGCACCGGCGTGGTCATCAATCCTAATGGAGAGATGAACGATGGTAAATTTGAATTGGTTATCATCAAAAATTTGGATTTATTAATTTTCGGTCAAATTCTTTTGGGAAACATTCCGCTCAATTCGGATGATGTGGAGATTTTATCTTTCAACAAGGCCATGATTACAACCAACATTCCAGTTAGTTTTCAAATGGACGGCGAATACTGTGGCACGGAAACAGAACTCAAAATTAAAATTGGTCACAAACAACTCAAAGTGGCCATTTAACAGTTCGAAGGAAATTTATTGAAACGGATTTCGCTCTTGCCAGACGGTTTTCGGTTCTAAATATCGAAATATCTTTCCTATTTTTTTGTTGAGTATAGTCGTGCTATGTTCCATAAGTCCATACATGTTCACTGCTTTTGCCCCAACAGAACTTTTGATCTCCAAAGCGGTCCGCGCAAAGATTATTTCCTCAAAACCTTTGTTGATTGAATAGCCAATCATGTCATACAACATATTCAAATACAACATTTTTTCGCGTTGAATGCTCTCATCATATCCCAAGAAATAAGTATCTAATGATTTTCCGTTTTTGATTAATGTATTGAAACCTATTAGTTTTCCGTCTTGGAAATATCCGTAAAAAAGGAATTTGTCTTTCATGATTTCCTTAAAAACGCGGAAATGATTTTTAGTGAGAAAAAAAGTGTTGAAAGGCGCGTTTTTTGCAACATGAAAATACAAGTCATAAATTACTTCTTCGTTGGCTATTATTTCCTCAAGGTTCATTTTGCGTTTGTCAATTCCTGTTGCTTTTTTGCGTGCTCGTTTGTATTGGTCTCGGTATTTTTTTGACAAAGCCGCTACATAATCTTCTTCGGATTTCCAATTGCTCTTAATATCAAAAATCATATTGGGTTGGGTAGAAAATTGATAGCTTTTTTTAAATTCCGGAATGGAAAAATTGCCAATAAAGGAACAATCAAAATCTTTAAAAGTGGTAATATGAATTGGCTTTCCTTCTGATTTATATTTCTTTTTTAGCGCAACGGTCGCTTGTTTTAAAGCTTGTAATGCATGGGTTGTATTGGTTTTTGACGATAGCGCAATAGCATTTTGACCCGTCAGCATATTGTTTCCTATAAACAAGACATGGGAACAAAAATTTTTGAATACAAAGTTTCTAACCGCGGTTTTGACACATTTGTCCCTTTCTCCAAACGATTCCAAACTGTTCAAATTTAAAAATTGTGAAAGTGCAATCCCTACCAATTCCCGTTTTTCAAAAATTCCAATAAAATTACAATCCATGTTTTTTGGCGCAGATAATTCTAAAATTTTTAAATAGGAAGTGTTTAGGAAAATAGTATCGATAGCCAATGCATTCCAATCAGCTGGTAGCGCTGATGTTGTGGCGTAAATTTGGAATGTAAAGGAGCTGTTCAAATTGTGTCTAAATATTTGTCAAAAATAATCAATAAAGTTAAATCAAGACCAAAATGATTTTAATTAAACTAACTTTAACAATCTAAAAAAAATCACATGAAAAAGTATGATGCTCTCACAATACTTCCAGAACTAGAAAATTTAAAAGGTTGGTATATCAATCAAGAATACATAGAAAAGAAGTATCAATTTAAAGATTTCATTCAAGCATTGGCTTTTATGGTCAAAGTGGGGTTGGTAGCTGAAAAATTAAATCACCACCCCGAGATATTTAATGTATACAATAAAATAACCCTCAGATTGAACTCGCACGATGCCAAATGCATCACAGATAAAGATATAGATTTGGCAAAATCCATTGATAAAATTGAATAAATAACAGAATCTTTCCGGGGTAGGAAATAGATTCGGTTATTTATTTTTGAATTATTGCATGGCACAAATAATGCCTCCCATTACTGTCAAGCAAACAATCCAAAACCCGCCAGTAACAAGCACATACTTAAAACTCCTTCTTTCATAGAGTGCATTAGTGCCAATTACAGGAAGTATAAACAACAATCCAGCAATGAAACCATGCAACGCCCCATGCTTAAAAGTTCGAAATTCCGTGGCATAGTCAGACATGAATGCTGTGTAAGATGGTTTTGCATGGGTCACATCTCCACCTATCATTCCTAACGCGCCATATTGATGGATTGTTAAAAATTGAATCATAAATGAAATTAAAAAGGCATAGAAGAACGAAGTTCCAAAAATCAGCAGTAGGTTCGTTCCTTGCATCTTTTCTTCCGTCAATCCAGATTCTTTCATCCAAAGGGTTCCAAAAACTTTTGGATTGTACCAAATAAATCCAACTACAAGTGTTGTTGCTGCAGCAAATAATAAGGCTAAGAAGTTGATGTTCATAATTTTTTATTTTGGTTAGGATGTCAAATTTATAAAAAAACTTCGTACAGCCAATATTTTACTTAAAAGGAGATTAAAAGTAATGTAGTTTTTCTATATTTGTAAGAAATAATTATAATTTTTTATCTATTTAATGCATTTCATCGATTATATTTGATTTTAAACGTTTAAAGTAGTTATATTTACAACATCAATAACCACTAAAACATAATTATGAAAACTATCTCTACTTTATTCTTGATGCTTTTTGTTACTTTCTCCACTTTTGCAGAAGTATCTGTTTCGGAAAAAAAAGCTTTAGAAAAATTATATCATGCTACTAAAGGATTTCAATGGACTAATAAATGGGACTTGAAAGCACCAGTTGCTACATGGTATGGTGTTAAAATACAAAACGACCAAGTTGTTGGTTTAACATTGTCAAACAACAATTTAAACGGAGAATTGCCTAACGAATTATTCTCTTTAGTACATTTAAAAGAATTAAATTTATTTAGAAATGCTATAACAGGAACGATACCTGCATCAATTGCTAATTTAAAAGAATTGACCGTATTGAATATTGCATTCAACAAACTTTCAGGAGCTATTCCTGTTGCAATAGGAGAAGTTACTTCTCTTGAAACAGTTGAATTATATATGAATAGAATAACAGGTCAATTGCCTGAATCTATTGGAAAATTAGTTAAATTGCAAACATTGTCTTTATTCAACAATGAAATTGAAGGTCAAATTCCAAGTTCTTTGTATGAATTGAAATATTTAAAAGTATTGTTGTTAAACAGCAATAAATTATCAGGTAAATTGGGTAATGAAGTGGCCAACATGGATTCTTTAGAAAACTTGAGTTTGTTTGAAAACAATCTAGAAGGACAAGTGCCTTTTGATTTAGAAAAATTAAAAAATTTGAGAGAAATGAATATTTCTTATAACATGTTCAACGGATTGGTTTCAAGAAATTTGGCCCAATTAGATACCATGAACATGACAATGATCAATGATAAAGGTGTTGCTTCAACCCTTAAAATTGACATGACAAAAAATTCTGCAATTGCAGATGAAGATTAATTGGGTTGGATTAATTAAGGTTAAAATTTGAATACTGTTCATTTAGTATTGAAAAACCGTTAGCAAAAGCTAGCGGTTTTTTTTGGTAATACAACTAACGGTTCTAATCATTGATTTATCGAACCAAAAATAAATAGCACCCACAATTTTTAGTAATATCTAATGGAGTAGGAAGTAGGCTCTGGTCTTTCAGTGTAAGAACACCTCCTAAACCCTAATTTTTAAGGCAAACGCTTTGCCGTCAACTTAATTTTAATAACTCCAAAAAACAACTACTCAATAACAGTAGACCAAAGAGAACAAGCCTTCAACGCAGTCAAATCATTCGCAACAAGAATAATCGGAGCACTAGCAGGAACAAACGTCTCAAACCAAGTAATCAAAGACGGCAAATCAATAAACGCCAAAATTCAATCCAAAAGAATTGAAAACCCAAATACACCAACACCTCCACAAACAAACCCCGAAGAAACAACAGCAAACCTAATCAACGACCCAACAAGCACACAACACTCCATCTCTATACAAAATCACACATATCCCTTGAAGAGAATACTTCGTAGACCTAGAAAACCTGCTAGAAACAGCAACAGAATACGACCCAAACGAACTACTGCCACAACAATACCCAGCATTAAACCTCCTATTCCTCGGCAATTTTAACTGCCCACAATCACACACTGTCTTCAACCCACTCAAGAAAATGGGATACAAATCCGTCTTCAAAAACCAAAAAACATCC
>JBILYQ010000334.1:0-2650 GCA_044377655.1 Flavobacterium sp. | reverse complement strand
TTGACCAAAATAGCTTCTTGTTTTAGGATTGGTAATCCTTGCGATAAATAAAAAATGGCTTTAGCATTATTTCCTTGACTATAATAAATCTTTCCGAAACTACATAATACAATCCCTTTCCATGCCGATGGATTTAAAGCATACTTGTTATTTTTGAAGATCCATTCAAAAGAAGCAATAGCTTGGTCGTATTTTTTTAATTCCAAATAACTTAACCCTATAAGATTTACCGTTAAAATAGAATTAAAATCCTTTTTAGGATATAAAGCTTCCACTTCTTCGGCTAGAGTAATTGCTTTTTGATATTCTCCAAACTGATAATAGGCTAAAGCGATAGCATATTGACTGTAATGTCGGTAGGGGAATTGTGCTAAAGGAATGTTTTTAAATAGATCATAAGCCTTAAGGTAATGCTTAAATTGTTCTTTATAATTGTATTTTTGATAATCTAGAGAATTACCAATTTGGAAGTGTAATAGCGCGGCTATCTCCGGGTATTGCTCCTCATTAACAGTAGCAATAAGTTGCTCTGTATCTGCAATAAGTTGGTTCAGTACCGGACGTTTCTCGTTATTTATAGTTCGAATAAAGCGATAACGAATTTCGGATCTTTTGTAATTGAGTACCGCCAATTTATCATTAGTTTCTCGAGCTTGTAATTCAAGTTTTTTTAGTCTTCTTATTGCTACTTTAGGATCTTGAAGTGCCAAACTATCTATAATGGTATCCAGGGTTTTGTATTGTCGTGGAAACGAAAGTTTAAAAACAGAAGTTTGCTGCGCCGTTAAAACGTTATTGCAAATAAACAATAGAAAAAACAGCGCTATTTTCTTTGATGTTTTCATAAATACTTTATACCTTAAATACGCTAGATTGAACAATTATTAAAAACTATTCCCTATTCCTTTATCCTCTTTTATTTGGCGTTTAATACCGCTTTAGTTAGTGGTTGTAAATATACTAGATTTGTGCTTTTAAAAAGAATTTTTTATCTAGACGCCATTTCGGTATTTGCCATTACAATAAAAATAATCGGATCAAAAAATTAATTATTGGACAAATAAAAGGTAAAAAATGACTGTAAGTCAAGTATTTAAAACGACTTTAAACAGTAGCGTTGCGTTGCTATTGAAAACCTACACCCAAAAGCTATTGCCCGATATAGTCAATGTAGTAAAAACAGCTCCTTGGAATTATTCCCATAACCTGTTTTAAAAAGCAAACACCACCCGTCAAAATAAAAAATACAAAGTCCAATCTCAACACTATCAAACGGAGCTTGCCAAAGTACTAAGTGCAATCCTCATATAACATCACTTTAACCCAATTATCAATTGTCAATTATTAAGCCGCCCTCACAGCATACCCACCAGAAAACAACGAAAGAAGTTGGGACAACAACCCACACAACCCTATACTCCTAACTCTATACTCCTAACCCTATACTCCTAACTCTATACTCCCAACCCTATACTCCCAACCCTATACTCCTAACTCTATACTCCTAACTCTATACTCCTAACTCTATACTTCTAACTCTATTTTCGTAACTCCCAACTCCTAATCATGGGAAAAAAGTAAAGAAGAAAAACCCAAGTAAACCAACCCTTCCACATCCCAACACAATTATCAATTGTTAACTATCAATTATCAATTGCTAACTATCAATTGTTAACTATCAATTATCAATCACCCCGTAACCCCAACAATCGAAATCCCCTGAAGCTCCAAAGCCTTTAAAGGATAACGAACCCCGCCAACCACCTGATGAAACCGTACGCCAGCCACCGCAACACGAATCCCAGTTCCAGTGGGCGCTTCAGCAGGAGAAAGACGAAAAGAAGTATCCAAAAATCCAGAATCAACAAATAACGGCGGCGCCAAAAACAACTCAAAAGCCATCGCCTTAAAATCCAAAACCAATACCCCAAAAAGCAACTCCATCACGTCCGCACTCTCAGGAAAAACAACTCGCCCAGCATCAAAACCGCTGACTTCATAAGTAGCCGACAGCGAATCAAAATGACAGTTGGCCAGCAAAGTGCCCGCAACCTGACGCTCCGAAATACAAAACTGACAAAGTAACAATTGCCCCATCGGCGTGGCCATCCCAATGCCTACCTGCCGTTGCCCTTCCTCAGAATCCAAGTCCAATACCTTGATTTTATGAAACAAACGCATCAGCCGGCCATGCAAAGTGCCGTCATGATACGTCGACAAAAATGAATCCAACCCCATGCGAAACATCTTTTTAGCCTGCGAAGCCTTCCCAAACTCGCTCGAATTATTCCGAGTACGCTCCATCCTTGGGTTACTCTTAAAACCCTCGCTCGTAAAACCTCCTCCTGCCTTCCGAATCAATGCTTTGCCCTTCGAAACATAAAAATTGATCCCGTCAATAGTACCACTCAAAACCACAATCCCCTTTTGTCTTCCCATGATAATAATTATTTAGAATATAAAGATACTAAAAAATAGATATAGCGTATTTATAGCGTTAATAAAAGGTAAATATAACGTATTTATAGCGTAATAAATGCTGACCAAACCAATACAATCCAACACTAAACAACAGCCCTTCTAAAAGCAAAATGCACAGCAAATAGAAAATACAACCCCGGCACCAGTAAGCATAGCCTAAAAATAACAG
>JBILYQ010000333.1:0-2654 GCA_044377655.1 Flavobacterium sp. | reverse complement strand
AGGAATGGTTTCCATTTTGTAAAAATTGTAACGCTGTTGCTCTATTTTATACTTGTCTTTTCGCAGATACAAAATTACCCCATGACAACATGAATTTTGTTTCCGCAATTTCTCCGCGCAAACCGTGGCAAAAGTAGAAACCCGTTCTTTCATTTCGTCAAAAGTAGTAATGTTGCCATCAAAACTTCGGGTTATGGCGATGGTTTTTTTATCCGTTGGCACTTCCATTTCCAGCACCGATTTCCCTTCCAATTCATATTTCAACCGAATGCCAACAACGCCCATTTCCTTTTTGATAAAACCTTCGTTTTGTGGCAATGTAAAATCGTAAGCTGTCAAAATATTCCTGGCTTGCATCTTTTTCGTTAACCGAAAACCAATACCCCAAACATCTTCAATTTTGGTCCATTTCAAGGCTTTGACGCGTTTTTCATCCGTATCAATAACGTATATTCCTTTAGTTCTTTCCTGATATTTTTTGGCTATTTTATTGGCTACTTTTGATAATGCTTTTGTCTCTGCAAAACCGATACAAACAGGAATGCTCACCCATTTTTGTATTCTTTTTTTCATCTGCAAACCATAGCTGTGGTAATCGCTAATGTTCATTCCGTCAAAATTCAAAAAGGCTTCGTCAATGCTATAGACTTCTACATTTGGCGTAAAGCCTTCTAAAATTTTCATCACCCGATGGCTCAAATCGCCATACAATGCATAATTCGAGGAAAAAACATAAACACCTTTTTGCTTTAATTCTGTGCGGACTTTGAATTCTGGAGCACCCATTGGAAAGCCTAAATCTTTTGCTTCATAACTTCGGGAAATAATGCAGCCGTCATTATTGGACAAAATAACAATTGGCTTTCCATTGAGTTGAGGTTGGAAAACACGTTCGCAAGAAGCATAAAAATTGTTACAATCGACTAAAGCATACATCCCGTAAAATTACAGTATCTGGCTTTATTCGGATTAGCAATAAAAGTTAATTTTGGAGAATTGTTGATAAATAAATATACCACCAAAATTATTTTTGATGGTAGAATATATAATTTTTATACTTTTTTTTAGCGCAACAAATTGGTTGCCATTGATGGATAAAGTCCTAATATAATGTTCAATAGAATAGCCACCACACCTACAAAAGAATACACAAACGGCACTGCTTGTTTTTCCTCGGTCGGCTCTGAGTACTTAAAACCTTCTTTGCAAAGCAGAACTTTTTATTTTGTCGGCTTTGGGCACAAAACCTTCTACAAAGCAGCGTTTTATTTATAATTTAACTAAAGTGTATTCAATTTTTTTTTAATTTTGAAAATGATAAAAAAGATAATTACAGTAGGGGGTGTTTTTATAATTGTATTTGTTGTGTGTTTGAGTTCTTGTTCTAATAAGGATGAAATACCAACAAATCAAGATGATTCTTTTATTCGAGCAGCAGATTTATCTTTTTTGCCTTTAATTGAAAGCGAAAACACCTTGTTTTATAATGCTAACAATCAAGTTGAAAATGCCCTTACAACCATAAAAAATGCCGGTTGCAATACGGTTAGAATTCGATTATGGAAGAATCCAATGGTAAACCAATCTACATTAAATGAAGTTAAAACTTTAGCACAAAGAGTGAAAAATGCCGGAATGAAAGTATGGCTATGTGTTCATTATTCGGATACTTGGGCAGATCCAGCAAATCAAACAACACCTTTAGAATGGCAAAATTTGTCTTTAGCAGAATTAAAAACAGCGGTTGCCGATTATACTTCTTTGGTAGTTACCCAAATCCAACCGGATATTATACAAATAGGGAATGAAATTAATAGTGGTTTTCTTTGGCCGAATGGGAATCTAATTTCGAATGAGAATCAGTGTTTGCAACTTTTAAATGTGGCAAGTTCAACCATCAGAAATCAGTCGCCAAACACAAAAATAATGCTACATTACGCCGGTATTGATGCTGGTGCCGCTTGGTTTTTCAATAAAGTAAATGCTATAGATTATGATTATATAGGATTGTCTTATTATCCAATTTGGCATGGTAAAAATTTGTCCAACCTGTCTGCAACAATCAATACTTTAGGGGCGACCCATAATAAAAAAGTGGTTATAGCCGAAACTTCTTATCCATTTACTTTGGGTTGGAATGATTGGACCAATAACGTTTTAGGGAGTAATGATCAAATTATTGCAACTTATCCAGCAACACCAGAAGGACAGAAAAACTATATGTTGGCTTTAAAGGCGGTTATAAAAAACACTCAAAAAGGAATAGGTTTTTGTTATTGGGGAACCGAATGGGTTGCATTTAGAGGCGTTCAATCAACAAATGGATCCTCATGGGAAAATCAGGCTATGTGGGATTTTAATAATAAAGCATTGCCAGTAATAGAAGTTTTCAATCCGTAGCAATACACTTTTGAGTACATAAGTTTACAATCCTAAAAATAATACAACCGTAGTTGTTAGACAAAATAACAATTGGTTTCCCATTGAGTTGAGGTTGAAAAACACTTTCGCAAGATGCATAAAAATGGTTACAATCGACTAAAGTATACATGGTGTAAAATTACAGCATCTGGTTTTATTTGGGTCAGGAACAAATGTGAGTATAAGAATTTTTAATAAATAAAAAAACCACCAAAATTACTTTTGATGGTTAG
>JBILYQ010000332.1:0-2657 GCA_044377655.1 Flavobacterium sp. | reverse complement strand
TTTATATAATTCTTCAAAAGATTGATTTTGATAATACGGAAATAATTATGTGTTTTTTTATGAAAATACTATTTTTTTCTACTTTTTTTTAATATTACTATTTTTACTATTTCCATAATAAGACCAAATGGTATTTATATTAACTATACATTACTACAACATTTGGTTGTTTCCCGTTTGTTTATTTTTCCTTCTAATAGCAGTATAATTAGCCCTATTTTGTTATATTTCAATCGATTTAGCACTTTTTTTAATTGTATAGTTTTTATATAGTTGGTTAGAATTCATTTTTTAATTAGCTTTTGTAAATTTGAATAAAACATATAAATCAAATATTATGAAAAAAATTACTCTTTTAGTTACCTTAATGACTTTTTCATTGGGTTTTTCACAAACTTTGCCTTTTACTTTTAGTCAATCAAATCAATTGATGACAGGAGATGCATGTGCTACTTCTTTGACAACTGATGGTGGAGATGCTGTAATGCAAATTGTGGGTGGTGGTCAACTTTATGACAATGCACAAATTGTATTGGCTCAAAATGTTAACCTTGCTGATGATAACAATAATACCATTACTTTCAGAATTAAACCAATGAACAACACTGGAAGTGGAAGTCACTTGTTGAAATTTGAAAACGGTGTTGGTGGTCCAGTAAATATAGAACTTCCTTTTACTACAACAGGAACAGCTTGGCAGAATATTTCCGTTAATTTTGGTCCAGGTTTAGGAAATCATTCTAAGATGGTTATTTTTACTGATTTCAACAATGCATTGATTGATACTTATTTGATTGATGATATTGCTGGTGGTACTAACATCGCTCCTCCTCCGCCTGATGCTTTACCTCCAACGGCTGCTCCAGTTCCAACATTGAGTCCTTCTGAAGTGATTAGTATGTATGGTGAAAGTTATCCAAATACCTATCAATATTCATTTGGAACTGTTGCAGGTGAGCCAGATCTTGATCCATCAGCAGCTGTTAATCAAGCATTGAAGTTTAACTTTGCTGCTGCTGGTTTTGGTGCAGGTTATACTCAAACAAACGTTTCTACTATGCAATATGTTCATTTTGATTATTGGACAGCTAATGCTACAACATTCGGTCTTTATTTAATATCAAGCACTGGCGAAAAAGTATATAGATTACCGGAAAATCAACCAGTCGTTTTAAATACTTGGACAAGTGTTAATATCCCAATGAGTTATTTTACAAATTTAGGATTTAATCCAGCTACTTGGTTTCAATACAAATTTGACGTTTTAGCGGCTACACCTGGAATAGTATATATTGATAATGTTTACTTTACGAGTAATCCACTTTCAGTAGCAAGTTTTGAAGCTTCTCAAATAAAAATGTATCCAAATCCAGCGTCAAGTAATTTGACAATTGAAGCATTAGATAACATTGAAAAAGTGTCTGTTTATAATATGCTGGGGCAAGAAGTTTTGATTGCTACTCCAATGTTACAAACAGTTTCGTTAGATATTTCAAATTTTGAAATTGGAGTTTATATTGTTAAAACATCAAGTAACGGTAAAACAGCCTCATCACGATTTATTAAAAATTAAGTTTAGGTTTAATACAAAAAAAGCACGTTTTTAAAAGAACGTGCTTTTTTTTATGTCAATATTATATATCTTTAGGGTTAAAATTATCATTTTCATATGCCTACAATCAAATTTCAAAATTATTATTGCTCACTAGTTTTATTTATAGCTTCTTTTGGATTTTCACAAGAATTGCCGCCTATAGTGAAATATCCTTCCACAGTTTATGGTGCTGGAAATCAAAACTGGATGATTTCTCAAGGGCAAAATCATTTTGTTTACTTTGCTAATAATGAAGGTCTTTTAGAGTTTAACGGTTCTAATTGGAAACTATATCTTTCTCCAAATGAAACCATCGTTAGGTCTGTTAAAGTAATTGATGATAAAATTTATACTGGTTGTTATATGGAATTTGGATTTTGGACTAGACAGTCGAATGGTCTTTTAAAATACAAATCATTAAGCAATACGATAAAAAGTAAAATCCAAGATGATGAGCAGTTTTGGAATATCTTGAACTATGACCAATGGGTTATTTTTCAATCTTTGAATAGAATTTATATTTATGATACTAAAACCAAAGAGTTTAATATTGTTTCATCAAATAATACTATCACAAAATCTTTTAGAACCAATAATTCCATTTATTTCCAAACAGTTAATGAAGGGCTTTTTGAAATAGAAAATGGAAAGAGCAAATTGATTTCGGACAATCCTATTTTGAAAAGCAATAAAATAGTTAATGGTTTTTTTATAGATGATGGTTTGTTGATTCAAACACAATTTAATGGTTTTTTTAAGTTATTAAATGGGGTTTTGTCAAAATTTTCTACCGAAGCAGAAACCGAATTGTCTGCAAGCAGTATTTACAGCAGTCAAATGCTTTTTGATGGTAGTTTAGCTTTGGGTACAATTTCTAATGGTATTTTTATTTTAACAAAAGAAGGCAACGTTAAATATCATATAACCCAAAACAAAGGCTTGAGCAATAACACCGCTTTATCACTGTTTGAAGATGCCGACAGAAATCTTTGGATTGGATTGGATAATGGAATTAATTGCATTAATCTTCAATCTCCTGTAAAAAGTTTTTTTGACGATACAG
>JBILYQ010000331.1:0-2660 GCA_044377655.1 Flavobacterium sp. | reverse complement strand
TCGATCATTTGATTATGCATCAACAACAGGAATTGATAGAGATACAAAAAGTACAAATTGAAATGATGAATGACATATTAGAGCGTATAAAAAATTAAAAAAAAGAATTGCATGCAGCTGTTTTTTTTAATTTTTTTATATTAATAAGTTATATTGAAACTCCCGTCCGTTACAACAATTGTTTGTATTCCGTCACTCATAGAACCTGCAAATGTACCTTTTAATTTAGTATTGCTACTTTCTGTTACTGTAGTGGTGAAAGTGGGTGTCTTTTCATAAAAAGTATCATTATCATTGTAAATGAAAGACCAACTTGCATCAGTTCCAGTAATCCCTTTTTCTGCTACAAATTGAATTAATTTAGTTGGTTCGCTCGAAAGTGCTGCCGTAACGGTTACATCGGTATAAGTAAAACCACCGTCTGTGTATTCTTGCTCTGTTACAGCTATAGTGGTAAAGGTTTTGGAAACACCGTTTATTTTTGTTTTTACTACATTGGAATTATCGCTGCTCTTGTCACTGGAGCATGAAGTAATTGTTAATGAAGTAACTAATAAAAATAGGAATAGATTTTTCATATTCTTTTTTTTACAAATTTAATTTTTTTTTATAAAGTAAAAACATTTTTTTGATAATAATGTATTTTTTTTGTTTTTGTATATTTATCGGTAATTTCAAGAATATTAATTAATTTTACAACATATAAAAATGGATGATTTCTCTCCCAAAGAAGGAATTGATGTTTAAGAATGTAATCTGTGACGAGATCAGATTAAAAAAAAGTAATTACAATGTCAGTTTTAGAAAAAAGTAATTCGGAAGAGATTATCGCTTTAGAAGATAAATTCGGAGCACACAATTATCACCCGCTACCAGTAGTTTTGAGTAGAGGAGAAGGAGTACATGTTTGGGATATTGAAGGAAACCAATATTATGATTTTCTTTCTGCATATTCTGCGGTGAATCAAGGGCATTGCCATCCTAAGATAGTGAATGCTATGGTGGAACAAGCAAAGACTTTGACCTTAACTTCACGTGCTTTTTATAATGATAAGTTAGGTGTTTACGAGAAGTTTATTACCAATTATTTTGGTTTTGACAAAGTTCTTCCAATGAACACGGGTGCAGAAGCAGTTGAAACAGCTCTAAAGTTATGCAGAAAATGGGCTTATGAAAAGAAAGGTATTCATGAAAATGAAGCTCAGATAATTGTTTGTGACGGTAATTTTCACGGAAGGACCACCACGATAATTTCATTCTCTAATGATGAAAACGCTAGAAAAAATTTTGGTCCTTATACCGCTGGATTTATTAAAATCCCTTACGACGATATCGATGCGTTAGCCAATGTGTTAAAATCCACTACTAGCATTGCTGGGTTTCTTGTAGAACCAATTCAAGGTGAAGCGGGTGTTTATGTGCCTAGCGAAGATTATTTGGCAAAAGCAAAAGCTCTTTGTGCTGCTCACAATGTTTTGTTTATTGCTGATGAAGTGCAAACAGGTATTGCAAGAACAGGTTCATTGTTAGCGGTTTGTGGTGATTGTTCTTGCGAAAATAAATGCGAAAAGCAAGCTACCTATGTCGCGCCAGATATATTGATTTTAGGCAAAGCACTATCTGGCGGCGCTTATCCTGTATCGGCTGTGTTGGCCAATAATTCTATTATGAATGTTATCAAACCTGGACAACACGGTTCTACCTTTGGAGGAAATCCTATTGCAGCAGCAGTTGCTATTGCTGCCTTAGAAGTTGTAGAGGAAGAAAACCTTTCGCAAAACGCAAGAAAACTAGGAAAACTATTCCGAGATACAATTGGCGAGTATATAAAAACAAGCAACATAGCCACGTTGGTTCGCGGTAAAGGAATGTTAAATGCTATCGTGATTAACGATACGGAAGAAAGTGATACAGCTTGGAATATTTGCATGGCTTTGAGAGACAATGGTTTGTTGGCTAAGCCAACGCATGGTAATATTATCCGTTTTGCTCCTCCTTTGGTAATGAATGAATTGCAATTGCTTGATTGTGTGGCTATAATTATTAAGACATTAGAACAATTCGAAAAATAAATTAAACTATTTAACCAATCTAAAAAAAAACTATATTATTTATGGAAAATCAAAATAACGAAATAAAACTTAACGAAGCTGCATTGACATTTTTAAGAGAAAGCGCCAAATGGTCCCTGTTTTTAGCAATCATTGGATTTGTGGGAATCGGAATTATGGTTATCGCTGGATTGTTCATGGGAACACTAATGTCTAGTTTGCCTATGGGTAATGAAATGGAAGGTGGAATGGGAAGTCCTTTTAAAATGATGCCTAGTTTTATCGCAGTTTTTTACATTGTCTTTGCGTTAATTTACTTTTTCCCTATTTATTATCTTTACAAGTATGCCAATCAAACCAAAATGGCGCTTCAAAGTGCTAATTCAGATTTGCTGTCTGAAGCTTTGGGATATTTAAAATCGCATCACAAATTTTTAGGTATTATGATGATAGTTGTTCTTTCATTATATGTTTTGATGTTTGTTGGAATGATTGTTTTCTTCGGTGCAGCAGCCACAATGTAATTTCCTATTTTAAAATAAAGCATAAAAAAACCAGCCAATTGGCTGGTTTTTTTATGCTTTATTTTGTTATTTCTGGAAGTATTCT
>JBILYQ010000330.1:0-2668 GCA_044377655.1 Flavobacterium sp. | reverse complement strand
TGTCTTATTTGGCTATTTTGTGATTGTACCAATGTCCATCAATTTTGTGGCAACCTTTACGGTGAGCGACGTTGTGAAAAATGAATTCAACTTAGAATCGTATATCGGAATGATAAAAACCTCTGTGATTGCAAGTGGATTATTTTTTGAATTACCGATAATCATTTATTTCTTGACCAAATTTGGATTAGTGACTCCCGATTTTCTCAGAAACTATCGAAAATATGCTGTTGTCATTGTATTGATAATTGCCGCTATAGTAACACCGCCAGATGTGGTAAGCCAAATCACCGTGTCTATCCCAATGTTGATAATTTATGAAGCAAGTATCCTTGTTTCTGCATTCGTTGTAAAAAAAGAAAAAGAAAATGACTGATTTAGTAAATGATTTTAATGACTATCGTTCTAAAATGAACGCAAAATTGTTGGCTGACAACAATAAAATTGTAAAACGAATTTTCAATCTCGATACCAATGCCTATGCAGAAGGCGCTTTGGATGTAAAAACCAAAGAACTTCTAGGACTGGTAGCTTCAGCGGTTTTGCGCTGTGATGATTGTGTAAAATACCATTTGGAAACGAGCTATAAAATTGGGGTTACCAAAGAAGAAATGATGGAAGCAATGGGAATTGCCACTTTAGTGGGCGGAACCATCGTTGTACCCCATTTGCGTAGAGCTTACGAATTTTGGGAAGCATTGGAAGAAACTAAATAATTGTTAAGATTCCAACGCAATATCTCAATTATTTGTTTATTTGTAAATATATAGAACATAGTTACTCTGAAACGAGCCAGAAAGGCGAATTGAATGGAGTTAAACTTTGCTGCTTAGCAACTTTAAAAAATGAAATTAAGAGCTGAAAATTTAGTCAAAACCTATAAAGGCAGAAGCGTTGTAAAAGGCATCTCTGTCGAGGTAAATCAAGGAGAAATAGTTGGCCTTTTAGGCCCAAATGGCGCCGGAAAAACAACTTCATTCTACATGATTGTGGGTTTAGTAAAACCAAATTCAGGTAATATTTTTCTCGACGATTTGAATATTACTGATTTTCCAATGTACAAACGCGCCCAACAAGGAATTGGCTATTTAGCGCAAGAGGCTTCTGTTTTTAGAAAATTAAGTATCGAAGATAATATCCTAAGTGTCCTGCAATTGACAAAACTTTCCAAAGAAGAGCAAGTTGCCAAAATGGAAAGTTTGATACACGAATTTGGATTGGAACATATCAGAACCAATCGTGGCGATTTACTTTCGGGTGGAGAAAGACGCAGAACCGAGATTGCTAGATGTTTAGCAACCGACCCGAAGTTTATTTTATTAGACGAGCCTTTTGCTGGAGTTGACCCCGTTGCAGTAGAAGATATTCAAAGAATTGTAGCGCAATTAAAAAATAAAAATATAGGTATTTTAATAACTGACCACAATGTACAAGAAACATTGGCCATTACAGACAAAACTTATTTGATGTTCGAAGGCGGTATTCTAAAAGCAGGAAAACCCGAAGAATTAGTGGAAGATGAAATGGTTAGAAGAGTATATTTAGGACAAAATTTTGAATTAAGAAAAACAAAAATTGATTTTAATATTCCAAAAGCAGATTTAGATATTTAAAAATTGGAAAATCAATCACAAGAGACGTTAGACAAATGGAATAAAGATCCAAAGAATTGGAAATGGAATTTATTTTATTACAACAAAGAAGACAAACGGCTTTTTGTACCCAAAAAAATAGAATGGATGGGTTTTACTATCAATTTTACAAATCCAAAATCAATTCTAGCGTATTGATACTAATTGCTTTTTTAGTTTTGTCCTACTAATGATAGACAAGAACAACTAATTTGAAATTGTTAAATAATCTAACATCTTTTTTGTTGACTTATTAATCTTGACATCCACAAGTTTATTAACCTTATTAATTGGAATATCGAATAAAATTGAATTAAAAAAAAGCATTAAAAACAATACTGTTTTTAATGCTTTTTTAAGTAAAACTAGTTATAAGTATAGGTTGTCGTTTCCTTTAATTCTCCACTAGAGGAAAAAGTCTGTTCTATCTCGGGATAATTATTCGAATTATAAGATATTGAAATGGTATTGATATTATTTGTGTAATTTGAAGAAACTACATTATTGGAATTTCCATCAATGTCTAAATCCAAGATTTGAAAAACATCATAGTTACTAATGTTTTTGAACGGATTGTTTTTAGTATCAAAATCAAAAGTTGTTAAATTAGTAAACCCAAATGAAGTGTTCTCAATTTGAACAGCGTTGCCGTTTAATATCGTATACGTTTCTGTCTGCTCAAGAAAATCTTGAGTTATCAAATCTCCTGAATAAGATGTTTTTGTAAATGTTGACCCCGAATAAGTCACTAAGGTTTTGACTGCCTCATTAAACTCTTCATCAATTTCTGTGAATTTAACAACTTGATTGTTTGCATTGTACTCAACTAAGATATAGTACCCATCAGCAGGATAATTAATTTTTGTTAGTTTTCCGGCTGAATAAATAAATTGCTCAATTACAATTCCCGAATCTTTAACAGAGATTAGCTTATTACCATTGTATAAAAATTGTAAGTTAAAATCATCCTCCGATACGTTGGAGGCATCAATTACCATGGTATTTACCAAAACACCTGTTGAAGAATTGTTTGGATC
>JBILYQ010000328.1:0-2688 GCA_044377655.1 Flavobacterium sp. | reverse complement strand
GATTTCAATAAATAAAAAGTATGTTTTGTTGGCGCCAACTGGTCGTGCCGCTAAAGTCATTGCCAATTATTCCAATAAACCGGCGCAAACCATTCACAAAAAAATCTATTTCCCCAAAAAAAATAGTGGTGGCGGCGTTTCATTCACCATGCAACCCAACAAACACAAAAACACCATTTTCATAATCGATGAATCCTCCATGATTTCCGATGTCAATTCCGAATCGAAATTATACGAGAACGGTTCGTTGCTCGATGATTTGATTTCCTATGTGTATAATGGTCAGAATTGCAAAATGATTCTCCTTGGCGATACTGCGCAGTTGCCACCAGTTCAATCCGATATCAGTCCTGCTTTAGAAACAGGTTCTTTGGCATTGCATTATAATAAAGAAGTATTTTCTATTGAACTCGACGAAGTCATGCGTCAGGAAGAACATTCTGGTATTTTGTACAATGCTACCGAACTGCGAGAATTACTCAAAGATACTTTTTATAATGACTTTCAATTTAAATTAAAAGGCTTCAAAGACATCGTTAGATTAACCGATGGTTACGATATTCAAGACGCCATTCAAGGTGCGTATAGCAATTATAGCATTGAAGACACTTGTTTTATTGTGCGTTCCAATAAAAGAGCCAACCAATATAACCAACAAATCCGTTCCAAGATTTTGGACAAAGAAAACGATCTTTCCGTCGGCGATTTTCTGATGGTAGTGAAAAATAATTATTTCTGGCTCAAAGAAACCGATGAAGCCACTTTTATTGCCAATGGCGACATTATAGAAGTGCTGGAAATCTTCGGTTTTAAAGAACTCTACGGATTTAATTTTGCCAAAGTAAAAATCAGAATGGTCGATTATCCCAATCAGAAACCTTTTGAAACGGTACTTCTTTTAAATACCATTACCAGCGAGTCGCCCTCATTAACCTTTGAGGAATCTAACAAATTATACCAAGAAGTGATGAAAGATTACGAAGGCGAAACCAAATATAAAATGTTTCAAAAGGTAAAAGAAAACGAATATTTCAATGCTTTGCAAGTAAAATTCTCCTACGCCATAACGTGTCACAAATCGCAAGGTGGACAATGGAATACCGTTTTCATCGAACAACCTTATTTGCCCAACGGAATTGACAAAGATTACATCCGATGGTTGTACACGGCGTTGACCCGAGCCAAAGACAAGTTGTATTTGATAGGATTTAAAGACGAGAGCTTTATGGAATAATTTCCAGATTTGTTTTCCTTAAATACTTTTTACACCTTTGTATCTTAGCCATTCATAAACTTACTACTAGAAAATGAAAATAATAGCCGTCATTCCAGCCCGATATGCTTCCACACGATTTCCTGCCAAACTGATGCAAGATTTAGGAGGAAAAACGGTAATTACCCGAACGTACGAAGCCGCCGTAAATACACAATTGTTTGATGATGTTTTTGTAGTCACCGATTCCAATTTGATTTATGATGAAATTATTATTAATGGGGGCAAAGCCATTATGAGCAGCAAAGAACACGAAAGCGGCAGCGACAGAATTGCCGAAGCAGTAGAGAATTTGGATGTCGATATTGTTGTAAACGTGCAAGGCGACGAACCTTTTATCAATGCCGAACCTTTAGCCAAAGTTTTGGAAGTTTTCAGAAATGATTCGGATAAGAAAGTGGATTTAGCTTCCTTAATGGTCGAAATTCAAGATGCGACCGAGATTGAAAATCCCAATAATGTAAAAGTTGTGGTGGATCAAAATGGATTTGCGTTGTATTTTTCACGTTCCATAATTCCTTATCCAAGAGATATAAATGTTGGCGTTCGCTATATGAAACACATTGGAATTTATGCTTTTCGCAAACAAGCACTTTTGGATTTCTACAGTTTGCCGATGAAATCTTTAGAAGCTTCCGAAAAGTTAGAACAACTCCGTTACTTGGAATATGGTAAACGTATAAAAATGGTTGAAACTACTCATGTTAGCATTGGCATTGACACGCCCGAAGATTTGGAAAAGGCAAGAAAGATATTATAAATCAGTCTTGATTTTCGTGGTCAAAATACCCTTTACTTTTTATTTTAGTTGAAAAGAAATTCAAAAACAACACTACAAAAAATAGGAATAGCAAAGCTTGCAGGCTAACCAGTATTTTTCCAAATGTGGTGACAGGATGAAAATCGCCATAGCCAATAGAAGAAGACGTGATGACACTAAAATATATTGCATCTATTCGAGAAACTAGCGGTTTATTTAAATAGTTACCGCAGGTGTACAACACAGCAAAAGAAAATACTACTTCTACATAATTCAGAAAAAGTAATAATATGGAGCGTTTGTAGGAGCGAGGTCTTGAAAATAAATCGGAAGCGAAAATCAATGTTGGAATATATAAAACTGTCTCTAGTAGCAGATAAACCATTATCCAAATTACATAATGATTAGTTTGCCAGTTGTTTGTCAAAATAATCAAAGGAAAGCAAACTTTGGATAAAACATAAAAATCTAATGCTAGATTTTGGTATTCAATTCCTTTTTTTGCAGCAATATGTTTTATGTAAATTCCAGGAAACAACAATTGTGAAGCCGCAAGAAATAGCCTTACAATTTTTTCAATTCCATTATCATCCTGATGCTCATTGTTCCAAATGGATTTTATGTTCAGAATGCGTTTTTCTATAGGATTATATTT
>JBILYQ010000327.1:0-2691 GCA_044377655.1 Flavobacterium sp. | reverse complement strand
TTTTGCTATCGCCTTTTAATGCTTTGGTCAAATTCAAAGTTTCCTTGCTCATTTGAGCATTCATTTCTCGTAATCCTAGTATTTGTTGGCGCAATGCCGCATGATAATCGATGCTTTCCTTGTGTGTGTCTTCTACTTTCTTCTCAAAAAGTTGAATTTTTTCTTGTAATGGAGAAAGAATATTTTTTAAATTCTCTTTGTTCTGTTCAGTGAATTTATTGGTTTTTTCTTCCAGAATTTTGTTGGCCAGGTTTTCAAATTCTTTAGTGAATTTCTCCTGAAGTTTTTCCACTTCTTGTTTTTGCTCTTTGTTTCTTTCCCAAAGATTATCAAAATCACCTTCTTTTTTAGATAATTGAATCGCCAAAGATTCTTTTTCGGTTCTGATGGTTTCACGCTCCTGAACCGTTTCTTGTACTTGTATTTTCAGTTGTTCAATTTGTTGCAGCAAACCATTGACTTTTTCTTCCAATGAAGCTTTGTCGGTTTTGGCATTGGCAGAAAATAGCAATTTGCCAAGAAAAATCCCAATGGCTAAGGCTATGATAAAGGCGAGTAAAAAAGGAAGTAGTGTTGTCATTTTTTGAAAGTATAAAAAAGTAAAAGTACTAAAAAGATGCTACGTTTTCTTAAAAATAGTACTGTATTAATATGTATTTTTGCAAAAAAAGAAACATGCTCAACATTGTCTTAGTCGAACCCGAAATTCCGAACAATACAGGAAACATTGGACGTCTGTCCGTAGGTACCGAAAGCCGATTGCATCTTATTCACCCTTTTGGATTTAAAATAACGGACACCAATTTAAAGCGTTCTGGTTTGGATTATTGGGTGCATCTGGATTGGCACCAATACCAAAATGTTGACGAATGGATAGCGCAAATACCCGATAAATCAAGAGTTTTTCTAATGAGTTCGCATGCCGAAACTTCCATTTACGATGCGCAATTTCAGGATGACGATTGGTTGGTTTTTGGAAAAGAAAGTGTGGGTTTATCTCCCGAAGTATTGGCGAAATTCGAAAACCATTTGACCATTCCGATGTCGAATTTAATTCGAAGTTATAATATTGCCAACTCGGTGGCTTTTGTGGTTGGAGAAGCGAAAAGACAGATTAATTTACGATAACAAATTTTCCTTTTTCGCTATCAAAAACAATGTGCTCATCTTTAAAAAGTGAGTTAAAAATGCCTTTTGAAATCAAATTACAAGGTTGGTCTTGCTCCACGTTGCTTCCCATCATAACAATCATTTCATCGCTCAATTGAATTGCTAAATCAATATCATGCGTGGAAAAAAGGATGCATTTGTTGGTTTCTTTGGAAAGTTTTTTTAACAATTTGAAAACGGCAACTTTATGCAATAAATCCAAATGAGTAGTTGGTTCGTCCAAAATAATCAATGGCGTATCTTGTGCCAAAGCTCTTGCCACTAGCACTTTTTGCAATTGTCCATCGCTGATTTCATGATATTTTTTGTTTGCCAAATGCGCAATTTGTGTCAACGCCATCGCATGATTTACTTTTTGTAAATCATCTTCCGAAAGTTTTCCTAGCCAGTTGGTATAGGGTTGTCTGCCAAGTGCGATCAATTCAAAAACGGTCAAATTACTTGATGGTAATTTTTCGGTCAACACCAAACTCAGATTTTGCGCTAATTCTAATGTTTCAATGGATTGAATGTCTTTTCCGTTCAAAAAAACATTGCCGTGTAAAGGTTTTTGAATTCCAGTCAAGGTGCGCAACAACGTCGATTTTCCGATACCGTTTGCGCCAATCAAAGCAATGAGTTTTCCTGATTCAAAATTCAGGTGGAGGTTTTCGGCAACGACAATTTTCTCCTTCTTGGTGGAATAACCAATGGATAAATTTGAAGTCGAAAGTATGTTGTTTTTAGAATTCATTTAAATATAAAAAAAAATATTTTTTAAACACATAGAAACATAGGGTTTTATACTAAAGGCAGATGTCTAAAATACTCATTTACAATTGTTTTTTGGCCTTCTTTAAAAATATTATTGCAGTTAAAATTTATAATTATACCTTTTGGAGCTTTCAAGAGTTTCATATAGGTTTGAAGCTGTGCTTCAAAGATAGGATTTAATAATAGCACTGATTTTAATTCAATAACCAAGCAATTTTCAACAAATAAATCGCACCTAAAATCAACTTGCAACTCTTTATTTTTATAGATAAGTGGAACTTTCATCTCTGTCGAAAAATTTATTTTTCTATGTGTCAACTCTTCTTTTAAACACATGTGATATACATTTTCTAACAAACCGCGTCCCATCGTTTTGTGAACTTCAATTGCCGAGCCAATCACTTCATAGGTTAACTCGTCAAGATATTTTTGTGTAATCATTTTAAAATTATTTAAAAAATCTATGTTTCTATGTGTTTAAAAATTCAAAAATTATTGTAAACTCTTTTTTCTAATGAGTAACCATATTACAATTGGCGCCCCAATAATAGAAGTTATCGCATTAATCGGCAACGTAAAATCAAATCCTGGCAATTGCGAAACCATGTCGCAAAAAAGCATGATGATAGCGCCAATCAAAAGAGTACTCCAAAATAATATTTTATGATTACTGGTTTGAAATAATAACTTCGCCAAATGTGGGACTGCTAAGCCAATAAAGGCAATTGGTCCTGCGAAAGCGGTAATACTTCCTGCCAAAATGCTCGT
>JBILYQ010000326.1:0-2692 GCA_044377655.1 Flavobacterium sp. | reverse complement strand
AGAAAAATAAAAAAAGTTCATCAGGTTTTATGTTTAGTTTTTTTATGAAAAATTCGTCTTTATCAAATTTTGAAAGTGCGTACTCTTTGAAGTTGGTCAATTTTGATATGTCTGAGGTGTCTTTCTTTTTCTTAGAACGGAATATTTTCATGAAAATCCCTATGATATCCGAACCATAAGGCATTTCGCCCGTATAAACACCTACTACTTTTGGCGAGTTTTCGTATTTCGAAAGTTTCCCCATTGCTAGTTCTTCTGGGGTAATGATGAAACCAACTTTTCCAGCATTTATAATGGTAACTTCTTCAAGTTCAATAGGTTTTTTTTCAAGATTGATGATGAAGTTTTCTTTGTCAAAATCTTTTGAAGTTATGGTGATTCTTATATCGTAAAAGTCTTTTGATAATACAAGAAGCACCTCTTTAACTTTGGCTTCAATGCTGAATTTCCCTTCAGTATCTGTAGTGCTACTTCTTTTTGAATTTAGATTTACAATATCAATTTTCTCCAAAGGCATTTGGTTGAAAACAACTTTGCCGTGAATACGTTTTTCCGATTGAGAAAAGCAGTTTAAATAAGTAAAAAGTAAAATGAGTAAAGGTAATTTTAGCTTCAATTGAAATTAGAATTTGGTTTTCAGTTCTAAAATTATCCGATTTAAGCCTTAGTAAATAATAAAGGATTGTTAATTGTGATTTCTTTTACATTTTGAGGTAAAAGTCTTTGGTCAAATTAATATAATCATCTGTGTATTCATGACGATTAATTTCAATAACTAACTCATCGGCTTCCAAAACGGAAAGTTCATATCGTTTAAAGGCTAATAAGCTTCTAACAATAGGTGTTGTGTGTGAGCCTTTAATGCGAGTAACTTTAACGGGAAAAAGTTCCACTTCGGCGCATAAATCAATAAAGCGTTCTTCTTCTTTAAAAGGAATAATCACTGCAAAAATTCCATTTTCAGACAATAATAAATCCGCAGCTTCAACCAAATCTTCAAACGGCAAAGCATCTTGAAATCGAGCTAAATCTCGTTGTGAATTATCACTTTTAAAATCTTCAGAATAAAAAGGCGGATTTGAAATTATGATGTCATATTCCTCTTCTGGTTCTTCAATAAATTCATCCAACCCGGCATGAAAACAAAATAATCTATCCGACCAAGGAGAGTTTTCAAAATTTTCCACACATTGTTCGTAAGCATCTTCATCAATTTCTAAAGAATCAATTTGTTCCGCAGCACTTCTTTGTGCTAGCATTAAAGAAAGAATACCAGTTCCGGCGCCAATATCCAAAATGGAAAACGGTTTGTTTTCAACTGGCGTCCAAGCACCAAGTAAAACGCTGTCCGTGCCAATTTTCATAGCGCAGCGGTCTTGTTGAACGGTAAATTGTTTGAATTGAAACATTTTAATTGATAATGAAAAAGGTTATAGAAAGATTGATGCCTAGCCCTGATAGAAATGAAAATCCTTTTTGTTTTTTCTTTTAAAACAAAAAGATTGTAATGGATAGCAGGAAATAGCTTCTAATAATTATCAATTGTAAACTATCAATTGTCAATTATAAATACATTTCAACCAATCCTTCTGGCAAATCCATGATAACCTTTTTGTTTTCACGATCAATTTTCACCAAAAAATGATCAATCATAGGAATTAGGATTTCCACATCGCCATTTAAAACTTCAAAAAGAGTTTGTGCCGTACTATCATTAATGGATTGAATAACCCCAACAATTCCATAACGCTTGTCTTCAACTTCAAAACCAATAACTTCGTGAAAATAAAATTTGTTACCACTAAGTTTTGGCAACATTTTTAATGGAAGATAAACAGGACAACCAATGATTTTATCCGCTTCCTCTTCGCTTTCTACATCTTCAAAACGAACACGGAGAAAATCGTTTTTGTGCAAGGAACTAGTTGAAATAAAATATGGAACCAGATTATTGTTGAATTCAACAAATACTGATTCCATATTTTCATATAATTCTGGTTCGTCTGTGTCTAAATAGACTAAGACTTCACCTTTAAAACTAAATTTTTTCGCAATTTTACCTAAATAGAAACATTCGTCTTTACGCATAATTGCTAAAAAAAATTAAGATTCTGTTACTTCTGTGTTATCTTCAGCAGCAGCAGTTTCTTCTGTAGCAGTTTCAGCAACAACTTCTTCAGTCGTTTCAGCAACAACTTCTTCAGTCATTTCAGCAACAACTTCTTCAGTCGTTTCTTCAACAACTTCTTCAACAACTTCTTCAACAACTTCTTCAACTTTTGCAGCTTCGGCTGCAGCATTTGCACGTTTGTCGTTAGCTACTTTTTCAGCTTTCAACGCTTTTGCTTTCGCTTCAGCTTGTGTTTTTGTTAATCCTTCTTTTTTAGAATCAACTTTTCCAGTTTTTTCTTCCAACCAAGTTGCCAATTTAGCATCAGCTTGCTCTTGAGTTAAAGCTCCTTTACGAACACCTCCATCAAGGTGGTGTTTCAATAAAGCCCCTTTGTAAGAAAGAATTGCTTTAGCGGTATCAGTTGGTTGAGCACCATTGTGTAACCATTGTACCGTTTGGTCAAGGTTTAAATCAATAGTTGCAGGATTGGTGTTTGGATTGTAAGTTCCTAATTTTTCAAGGTATTTACCATCTCTTTTTGAACGAGCATCAGCTGCTACGATCCAGTAAAAAGGTTTT
>JBILYQ010000084.1:0-8227 GCA_044377655.1 Flavobacterium sp. | reverse complement strand
ATTCAGCTGCACAAAATCCTCGTTTAGTCCAAGTATTCCTAAACTCACTGTCACCCTGAGCGTAGACGAAGGGTTTGTTAGCTTCATAGCCTGCACTGAGTTTATCGAATGGGTTAATCCCTATAAAAATAGAATACTCTTGCAATAATAGTATTTCATCCTAAAGCATTAACCCGCAAATTAATGAAGTATTATATATTGGCTATTAAATAAAATACCTACTTTTACAGCTGTGAAAATGCTAAACTTCATATTGTCAATTCTTTTTCTGCTACTTTCCTGTTTGCCTTGTGCAGATATGGAGCAGGATGTGTCGTATAACAAAGTGACAATCAGCAATGAATCAAATCACACTCACAACAAGGATGCCTGTTCTCCATTGTGCATCTGCAACTGTTGCGGCTGTCAAGGTTTCGCTTACAATACTATTTACCCTTATAATTTCTTTGCTGTCAAAATCATAATTGACAAAAAAGTACCGGAATACAAATCAATTCTTACTTCCAATTTCTTCGGAAGTATCTGGCAACCGCCTCAAATTAATGCTTAATTTTTTTGATTAATGTTGGTTAAATAAAGTACGATTAATGACTTGCGCATTAATCACGCTATTGTTTTCCATTAATCACTTTACCGTATTTGACAAATTCAAATAACGGGAGTAATAAATTAAGTATTAAATAATAATCCTAAAAATAGTGTTAGACAAAATCATTCATTTTAGTATAAATAATAAATTCATCATTGGTTTGATGACTTTATTTCTCATCATTTGGGGAGTTTGGAGTGCATCCAAATTACCCATCGATGCCGTACCAGACATAACAAACAATCAAGTACAAATCATTACGCTATGTCCAACCTTGGCTGGGCAAGAAGTAGAACAGTTAGTCACTTTTCCAATAGAACAAAGTATTGCAAATCTTCCCGATTTAGAAGAAACCCGTAGCATTTCTCGCTTTGGTTTGTCGGTAATAACTGTTGTTTTTGACGATGATGTAAATATTTATTTTGCACGACAATTAATTAGTGAACGGCTAAAAGAAGCAACCGACCAAATTCCTCAAGGTATTGGCACACCCGAATTAGGTCCCGTAAGTACAGGTCTTGGCGAAGTGTATCAATACATTTTACATCCAAAAAAAGGAAGCGAAAAAAAATATTCCGCAATGGATTTGCGTTCGATGCAAGACTGGATAGTAGCGAGACAACTCAACGGAACTCCGGGTATTGCCGAAATAAATAGTTTTGGTGGAAAACTGAAACAATATGAAGTAGGTGTTAATCCCAATCGTTTAAAAGCAATGGGAGTAACTATTCCAGATATTTTCAACGCTTTAGAAAAAAACAATCAAAACACAGGTGGTGCTTACATTGACAAAAAACCAAGCGCTTATTTTATACGAGGAGTTGGATTAGTAACTTCCTTGGAAGATGTAAAAAACATAGTAGTAAAAAGTAATCCCAATAGCGTTCCTATTTTCATAAAAGATGTTGCCGAAGTGCAATTTGGCAGTGCCGTTCGTTATGGTGCAATGACTTATAATGGTAAAGTAGATGCGGTTGGTGGTATTGTGTTAATGCTAAAAGGAGCCAACAGTAACGAAGTGGTTCAAAGGGTTAAAGATAAAATGGTTATCATACAAAAATCATTACCCGATGATGTGATTGTAGAACCTTTTATAGACCGAAGTACCTTTGTAAAACGTGCCATTTCTACTGTTGAGAAAAACCTGGTGGAAGGAGCATTAATCGTGATTTTTGTTTTAGTCTTATTTCTTGGAAATTTAAGAGCTGGTTTAATTGTAGCTTCTGCAATTCCGCTTTCAATGCTTTTCGCTCTCGCATTAATGAGAATATTTGGTGTCAGTGCCAATCTGATGAGTTTAGGGGCAATAGATTTTGGGTTGATCGTGGATGGTGCCGTGATTATCGTGGAAGCTTCTTTGTATTTTCTGGAACACAATAAAAGTAAAAAAAGACTCACCCAACTCGAAATGGATATTGCGGTAGAAAACAGTGCTAAAAAAATGATGAGTAGTGCTGCCTTTGGACAAATTATTATTATGATTGTTTATTTTCCAATATTATCATTGGTAGGAATTGAAGGAAAAATGTTTGGCCCAATGGCAAAAACAGTTTCGTTTGCAATCATAGGTGCAATGATACTTTCGTTAACCTATATTCCTATGATGAGTGCTTTGTTTTTACCGAAACACATCAGTCACAAGAAAACATTTTCGGATAAAATGATGGATTTCTTGTATAGCAAATACGAACCCCTTTTAGTAAAAGTAATCCAGATAAAATACAAGGTCGTTGGTCTAACTGTTGCTCTATTGTTGATTACCGTTTTTGTATTTAGTAAAATGGGTGGAGAATTCATTCCCAATTTAGCCGAAGGAGATTATGCCTTTGAATTTAAAATGCCGCTCGAAACTTCATTATCCCAAAGTATCGAAACTTCGATGCAAGGCGCAAGAATTGCCAAACAATTTGAGGAAGTAAAAATGGTCGTTGGAAAAACGGGTGCAGGTGAAGTGCCTACTGACCCAATGCCTCCCGGAGCCACAGATATGATGATTATCCTGAAACCACAAGACGAATGGAAATCAGGCAGAACGTATGACGAACTGGGCGATGCGTTAGAAGAAAAATTAAGTGTCATCCCTGGCGTATTTGTCGAAAAAAGCCAACCGATTCAAATGCGCTTCAATGAATTAATGACAGGTATAAAACAAGATGTGGCCATAAAAATATTTGGAGAAAACTTGGACAGCCTTTCTGTTTATGCCAAAAAAGTAGAAAGTGTAATCGTAAAAGTAAAAGGCGTTTCCGCTCCACAAGTAGAGCAAGTCGATGGTTTGCCACAAATCAACATTGAATACGATCGTTTGCGCATTGCCAATTATGGGCTGAATGTAGAAGATATAAACAGTATTGTAAGTACCGCTTTTGCAGGTAAAGCGGCAGGAGTAGTTTACGAAAACGAACGGAAATTCGATTTGGTAGTGCGCTTGGACAGTACCTCAAGAAGAAGTATCGACGATGTCAATAATTTATTGATACCTACACCTACAGGCAATCAAATACCATTATCACAAGTGGCAAAAATAGATTTTAAATTAGGTCCAGCACAAATAAGTCGTGAGGCAGGAAAACGAAGAATTGTAATTGGTTTTAATATCCAGGATCGAGACGTTCAAAGTGTGGTTAAAGAAATCCAGGATAAGTTGGCTACGAAAGTAAAATTGCCAGCAGGGTATTATTTTACCTATGGAGGTACTTTTGAAAATCTACAAAAAGCATCCAATCGGTTGTTGATTGCCGTGCCGGCTTCCCTTCTGCTTATTTTTATGCTGTTGTATTTTACGTTCAATTCAATGAAACAAGCCGGTTTGATTTTCACGGCAATTCCAATGAGTGCCATTGGTGGTGTATTTGCTTTGTTACTTCGCGGAATGCCTTTTAGTATTTCGGCAGGAATTGGTTTTATAGCTTTATTTGGCGTAGCCGTATTAAACGGAATTGTATTAATTGGCACATTCAACCAACTCGAAAAAGAAGGCTGGGATGATGTTATAAAACGGGTAATTCAAGGAACAAAAATAAGATTACGACCTGTATTAATGACAGCTGCCGTTGCTTCATTAGGATTTTTGCCAATGGCATTGTCTCACAGTGCGGGTGCCGAAGTTCAAAAACCATTAGCTACAGTAGTGATTGGCGGATTAATCTCTGCAACATTCTTGACCTTGTTTGTATTGCCGTTGCTCTACATCATATTCAATACAAAAATGAATTTAAAAAGAAAACTGAAAATGAAATCAATTACCACAATATTCATTATTGGATTATTATTTTCATTCAATAATGGTCAGGCACAATCCCGTAAAAGTATTGATGAAGTACTGAATTTGGGCTTAAAAGACAATTTGCAATACAACATCAATCAATCTCAAATCACCAAAAACCAGTTTTTGATAAAAGGAAACAAGGAATTTCCCAAAACGGGAATATTTGTAGAAAATGAAGATTTGCGACCTACTGATAAAACGGGGGTATTGAAAATTGGCCTACAGCAAAGTTTCTATATGCCGCAAGTAAACCAGGCCAAGAAAAATTACTATCGGGAACAAACAAAATACTTCGAATACAACAAGGAAGTAATCAATACAGAGCTGAAAAAAAATATCCGTTCGGTATATTATCAATTGTGGTATTTACAGGACAAGACGGCTTTGTATCAACGATTAGATAGCATTTACATTGGATTGTTAAAAACTACAATTCTAAAAGTAAAAACAGGAGAAAGTGCCGGTATCGAAAAAATTTCCGCTAATGTGAAACTGAAAGAAATTGAAACTAACATCATACAACTTCAAAAAGAAATGCTGGCGCAACAACAAGCATTAATGCAATTATTGAATAGTTCAGAAGTAATTTTACCTCTTTCAAAATCGTTAGAAAAGTTAGAATATGGGTTTCAAAATGAAACTGAAAACCATCCAAATCTTCTTTTATTGCAGCAAAATGTTCAAATTGCCAATAGTGAAATCGCAATCCAAAAAAGCAATCGCCTACCCGAATTTACAGGTCGGGTTTTTTCTCAAAAACTATATGGGCTTGAAGATCCTTATAGCGGTTTTTCAATAGCTACTTCATTTCCTATTTTCGGAACAGGTGCCAATAGCAATAAAATAAAAGCGGCCAAAACAGAAAAAGAAATGCAGGAACAACAATTGCAATACCAAACACAAATACTGAAATCTTCTTTGTCACAAAGGCAAACTGAAGTAGAAAAAAGCGTGTCGGGTTTACAATTTTATGAAACTTCGGGTTTGCAACAGGCAGACGAAATCATAAAAGCAGCTAATCAATCCTATCGTGCCGGTGAAATTAGTTATGCCGATTTTTCATTGTATTTGAGCCAAGCAATCGAGATAAGAAAAAATTATTTAGACAATCTAAATGCCTACAATCAAGCCATTATCGAATACAATTATTTCACAAACAAATAAATGCTAAAAAAATGAAATCTTTAAAAATAAAATATAAAAATTATCTTTTGCTAATGGCCTCTTGTCTCTTGCTGATTTCCTGCGGAAATAAAGAAAATAATCCCCAGGAAGAGGAGCAAAAAGTCACAACCGATGAACTGGAACAAACAATCGCTTCGCTCACTGTTGAACAAATCAAAACGGTAGGCATTCAATACGGTACTATCGAACAAAAGCAATTAACGGCTACACTCAAAGCCAATGGAGCATTGCGGGTGCCTAATAACAACAAAGCGAATGTAACCTCGTTATATGGTGGTGTAGTCAAAAGCATTAACGTGCAACTAGGAGATTTTGTAAAAAAAGGTCAAGTAATTGCTACAATTGCTAACCCGCAATTCATACAATTACAGGAAGAATATTTGAGTACATCCAGTAAAATTACCTTTGCGGAACAAGAAGTGGCAAGACAAAAAGAACTCAACGAAGGAAATGCAGGGGCTTTAAAAAATTACCAGAGTGCCAATGCAGATCTAAAAGCAATGCGAACTCGTAGGGCTTCTTTGCAACAGCAAATCCAACTGATGGGCATCAATCCAAATAGCTTGAACAATGGAAATTTGCGTTCTGCTTTGTCGGTTACAAGTCCTATAAACGGCACCGTCAGTAATGTCTTTTCGAAAATTGGCAGCTATGTTGATGTGTCTTCACCTGTTGCCGAAATTGTGGACAATTCACAATTGCATTTGGATTTGAATGTATTTGAAAAAGATTTGCCTATGCTGAAAGTGGGGCAAATTATTCATTTTACTTTAACTAATAATGCCATAAACGAATATGACTCTAAAATTTATAGCATAGGAACTTCATTTGAAAATGATAGTAAGTCAATACCTGTTCACGCTACGGTAACTGGAAACAAATCAGGTTTAATTGATGGAATGAATATCACCGCAATTGTAAGTTTAAATAATGTGACTACTGATGCTGTCCCAAACGACGCTATTGTGAGTGCAGATGGCAAAGACTATATTTTCGTGGTCACTAATAAACAAGCCAAAGAAATAAAACCTGAAGAAGGAGAAGTTGCTAATGAAGCCGAGACAAAAGGAAAAGAAAAAGTAGCAAAAAATACTAATTTCGAAAAAATAGAAGTCGTAAAAGGGGTTTCTAATATGGGTTACACTGCTATCACATTGGTAAAGGATATTCCAAAAAATGCAAAAATTGTAACAAAAGGAGCATTCTTTGTAAACGCAAAACTGACAAACAAGGGAGAGGAATAAACTGCAATCACTATAAAAATGAAGCACAAACATAAATACGATGCAAACGGCAAACAGCTTTGTTGCACACTCGAAGAAAAAATAAATAAAGAAACTGATATTGACATCAGTTGTTGTGCTGTTGACTCTAAATCGGAACATACTGATGATGACGGACACGACCACGACCATTCCCAACAAAGCGAAAGCACCCTTAGAATGTTCGTCCCGGCAATCTTGAGTTTTGCGCTATTACTTATTGCAATTGTATTCGATAACTATTTTCCGCAAACTTGGTTCACGGATTGGGTACGAATATCGTGGTACATTATCGCTTACATTCCAGTAGGTTTTCCAGTGGTAAAAGAAGCTTTTGAAAGCATCCGAAAAGGTGAAATATTTTCAGAATTTTTATTAATGAGTATTGCTACCATTGGAGCATTTGCTATTGGCGAATATCCAGAAGGTGTTGCCGTAATGTTATTTTATGCCATTGGCGAAATATTCCAGACATTGGCAGTTCAAAGGGCAAAAAAGAACATCAAATTATTATTGGATCAAAGACCGGATGAAGCAACAGTAATGAATGGAGAAAAGGCGACTGTAAAAAAAGCTTCCGAAATATCCATTGGAGAAATCATTCAATTAAAACCTGGAGAAAAACTGGCACTGGACGGAAAGTTAATTTCTGACACCGCTTCGTTCAACACGGCAGCTCTAACAGGAGAAAGCAACCCCGACACAAAACAAAAAGACGAAACCGTTCTTGCCGGAATGATAAACCTGAATACAGTTGTTTTGGTCGAAGTAACAACAGCTTATTCAGATAGTAAGCTCTCAAAAATCTTGGAAATGGTGCAAGATGCCACAGCCAAAAAAGCACCAACCGAATTATTTATCAGAAAATTTGCCAAAATATACACGCCAGCAGTAGTGTTTGCGGCTATTGCCATTTGTATCATACCTATTGCTTTTGTCGATAATTATGTTTTCAGCGATTGGTTGTACAGAGCATTAATCTTTTTGGTTATTTCCTGTCCTTGTGCATTGGTAATCTCCATTCCGTTAGGATATTTTGGTGGAATTGGTGCAGCAAGTAAAAATGGAATTCTGGTCAAAGGATCTAATTTTCTGGATATAATGGCAACCATTCAAGTGGTCGTTATGGATAAAACAGGAACACTGACCAAAGGTGTTTTCAAAGTTCAAAAAGTGGTTGCTGTGGATATTTCCGAAGCTGATTTAGTAAAATTTACGGCTGCATTAGAAACCAAATCGACTCACCCCGTTGGAACAGCTATTATTGAATATGCAAAAGGAACAGAGAAAAATGCAACCGTTACCGGAGTCGAAGAAATTGCAGGACACGGATTAAAAGGCAAAGTAGATGGAAACGAAATCTTGGCAGGAAATGTAAAACTGATGAAGAAATTCAATATCAGTTATGATGCCGAAATCGACAATACACCTTTCACGATTATCGTTATTGCCATCAATCAAAAATATTCTGGCTATTTTCTAATTGCAGACGAAATAAAAGAAGATGCCAAACAAGCTATCGAAAGTTTACATAGAATAAATGTAAAAACAGTGATGCTTTCGGGAGATAAACAAGCCGTTGTTGATGCTGTCTCCAAAGAGTTAAATATTGATCAAGCCTATGGCGATTTATTGCCTGAAAATAAGGTAGAGAAAGTAGAAGAACTCAAATCTGAAAACTTAAAAATTGCTTTTGTTGGCGATGGTGTAAACGATGCACCAGTAGTTGCCCTTGCCGATGCAGGAATTGCAATGGGTGGTTTAGGCAGTGATGCCACTATTGAAACGGCAGATATTGTAATTCAAAACGACCAGCCTTATAAAATTTTCACAGCAATAAACATCGGTAAAAAAACCAAACAAATTGTCTATCAAAACATTGGTTTGGCGTTTGCAGTAAAAGCTATTGTTTTGGTACTCGGA